>JAGVLI010000103.1 GCA_020054355.1 Planctomycetales bacterium
CGTCCTGGACTGCCGGCCCATCGCGACCAGCTTTCTTTCCGCAACCGAAGACCCAGCCATCGCTACCCAGTTCGGCAAGCTGCGGCAGTCGCTGGGCGAGCACCATCGAGGCAGGCCGCCGGACGATCCGGTCCTGATCCCATGTGAATTGACCTACCCCTTCGGAGGCGAATCGCGCGACGGCCCGCTGTACGTGGCCCAGCGGATGGAAGACAAGTGGGACATTTACCTGTACGACGGCTATCTCTACTTCGCCCGCAGCTGGACCGGCGAGCTGGGGTATCGGGCCAGGGTCGAGTTCCAGGAACGGGCCGTGGTAGTCTCGGCCATCGACGTGAGCCGGACGCGGTTGATGAACGAGCCACCGCTGGCCATTCGGACCGTGGACTTCCTGATCAAGACCCACTTGCACCGCAGGGAAGCGCCGCATCCAATACCGGAGTGGTTTCCCCAGGACAAGAAACTCATCGCCCTGCACACCTTCAAGGAGTTCGGCTGCTGGGGCTGGTTCGCCAGCTTCGAGGATACGACCCGGGTCAGAATCCCGGAGGTGGATCACCCTCAGTAAAGCCAGGGGTGCTGAAACCGGGCCTCGGCATTTGGCCGACCTGCGCTGGACAGTTGGTTCAGCCGGATTTCCACCTGTGCCCCTTCGGGCAGGGCGGTCGGGAATCGATTCCGGAATCGACTCCCGACCCGCTTGGCATTACCCCTTGCACCGACCGTCTAACTGCCCGAGGCGGGGAAATTTGGCACCATCACGATGGTGTTCTTCTCGACAATCTTTTCCACCAGCATCTGAGCCATCGTCTTTCGTTTGCTGCCCGACGGCATACGGTTGTAGACGTTGGCATGGGCCAAGTTCTCGGGATGTGCGGGATCCATCTCTCGCCGTGCCAGGAAGCCGATCGCTTTTGCATCACCGTAGTTGAAGAGGACGAGGCCGCAGCCAGGAGGGAAGCGCGAGAGGGTGTAGGTGGGAGTGCGGGCGATCGAGACCATATCGGTCGAGAAGTCCGGCTGCTTGAAAGCGGCGGAGGAGGGGCGATTCTCTTCCGGCACCCACCAAGCAGGCGTCGTGATACAGCGGTAGAGGTCTTCTTGGACATCGACCTCCGGGCCAGGCGTGGCCGGTTGACTCATAGGCAGGTGCCGCTCATGAACCATTGGATGAGGTCAATTGCGCGATCGATGTCCTGAACGGGGAATGTGTCTTCTTCCGAAAAGTGCTGGTCTCCCTTCCATTGGAGGAAACGGATGGTGGCGGGGGTCTCGAACTCCAGTTCGAGGACCTTTCGACCGTGATGCCATTCGAGCTGGAAGTTCCCCGGCGACATCGGCACCACTCGCGGCCGGTACGCAATATTGTCCGGCAGCGAGCGGATGAACTTCACTGCGGCAGCTATGATCTTCTGATCGATCGGCGGCGCGCCGTAGCTATCCCAGTTCCGCTTCAGGGAACCGAGAGCTTCAATTTCTTCGGCCACGGCATCCTTGAATCCAGGATCATATTGGCCGACCTTCAGCCAGTCGCCATCATGCTGGAGGGCGTCCGTTGCTCCCGGTCGCTGCCTGAGAGTTGCCGGTGTCATGCTCCACCCCCACTTTCAAGATGCTGGTGACGAGGAATTCCGCCTGCTCGCGCTGCTGAGCGAAGCGACGAGCCACACTGGGTGCGTGTTCGCTGCCTATTCCGGCAAAATCCGTATGAACGTTGACGGACAGTTCTATGACTTCTCGCGTGACGGACAACTGCAGATTGAACTGCTGCTCTTCGTGCGTGAGGCCCAGGTGGAAGGACCGCTGACGGACTTCGTAGCCCGCCGGCACAGCCGGATCGAAGCATGCGAAATCCTTGAGGTTGCCGAGTTCCGAAAGCGGAGCTTCATAGATGTAGTTGTTGCCGATGGCCTTCAGCGGTGTTTCGGGCAGCTTCGCAAGAACTGTTGCGATCTTTTCGCCGCAGTCTTCGTGTTCGGCTTCAGTCTCGATGTCAATCCGGTTCGGGCTAACCGTCCATTTATGCGTGGGAGCTTCCTGGGGAGCGAAGCGGCTGCCAGGCTCATCGAACTTTGCGTAGATGGCGAACGTCGTGGCTTTCGGGTACAGACCGATTTTCGCCAGCCACGACGGCTGGATGATGTACATGTTGAATGTACCCACCACCACGCAACTCGCTCGTTTGAAACGAAATGCCACCAGATGCTCCTGCCGTTTCTGCAATCCGCATGGGCCTATCAAAATAGGCGGCACTCCCGCCACTGTCCAGAGTAATCGAGCTTGTTATAAGGTCTTTCCGATAATAAAGTTGTGGCTCATTCGGCTTTCCAGGCGCCGACGTGCCTTTTCCACGCCTACCATCTATACGCCGCAAACTGCATTCCCGTCTTGCGATGCGCCGGTTCGATGCCCCGATTGAACCATAATCCAACTTCAAAGTGGTGTAAACGCGGTCTGTTCCCATTACGGCACCGCCGCCGAAGAATCCCCCGCCACCTGCGCCTCGACGGTCGCGAATGGCGAACGATCGATCAGGTTAACTCGCTGGGTAGCGCCCTTCCGAGATGTGATCCGGTGGCGGATTTCCTTGACGATGTCGCCCTTCTTGCCCTTGCCCTTCATTCCCACCAGGCCGATGCCTTCCGCCACCTTGATTAGCGCATCCTTGGTCAACGGCTCCAGGCGCTTCATCGCTTCTTCGATTTGCTCGATAGTGGTGCTGGCTTCGGGCGTTCGGGCATAGAGGTCTTGCACCTCCCGCAATAGGCTGTCCACGTCGGCGGCGGGTGCTCTACCAGCGCGACGGGGCGGCTTCGGCGGTGCCTGGCTGGCCTCGAACAGCTTGGTGAGTTGGCTGGCGAACTGCTTGGCCCCGAGTTGACGGAACGGCTCCAGGCTTTCGCGGAAGGCCGTCAACTCGGCAGCCGGCGCTTTGCTGCCGGCGGATTGCAGCACTTGGCCGATGTGGGCGAGGATGTCTTGCAGGTCAGCCACGGTCATGAGGTCACCCCCTTCGCGGAGCGCTCGGGCGACGTGGAGGCGTGGCAGAACGTCGGCAGCCGGGAGACGACTTCCCTGGCCAGTTCCTCGAAAATCGGAAAGGTTTCGTTGTCGGGCTGGAGCGGCCGATGCTCGTCCTCGGCGGCGCGAATCTCGGCGCTCTGACGGATGAAAGTGTCGAATAGCGGCACATCCGTGCCCCAGACGTCCTTGCACTCGTTTCGCAAGGCGGTCAGCCGGTTTTCCTCGCTGTATGTCAGCTCCGAACGCTGGGTCCGGTTGGCCAGGATGCCCATGATCTTCAGTTCCGCGTTGATGTTGTCGCGGAACTCCTTCAATCGTTTCAGCAGCACGGGCACCCGCGAAGTCGCCTGCTTGCTCGGCAGGATCGGGATCAGCAGATAATCGCTGGCGGCCAGCGCGTTGACGCAGCAGACGTTGATGATCGGCGGGCAATCCAGCAAGACGATGTCGTACTGATTCGTGATTCGCTTCAGCTGCAATTCCTTCATGAGCAGAAAGCGCGGGTCGCGGTTGCCTTCCTCGCGCAGCAGCCAGCGAATCGTCAGGTTAGTTTCGGCGTAGGCCAGATTGTCCGTGGTCGGCACCAGCGCGGATTTGCCGTCCGGCAGGACCGCACGGACGTAGTCGAGCAGATTGGGCGATTCAGCGCCGAAGGACGATGCCAGGAAATCGGCCAGCAGATGGCTTTCCTCGTCGAGCTTCGACTGTTCGTTCTCCGACAGGTACAGTCCAGTCAGCGAGCCTTGCAAGTCCAGGTCGATCAGCAGCACGCGATAGCCCAGGGCATCGAGGGCGGCCCCCAGGTTCGCCGTGATGGTTGTCTTGCCGACGCCGCCCTTGAGGTTCAGGACGGAAATGACCGGCATGCAGCGCCCTTCGGGGTCGAGCGCCTTGAAATCGGGAGCGCTGCTCAGCACTTTCTCGTTCCAGGTCTGCCCATCCTTGTTCAGCGCCCGCTGGATGCGGCGGCGTTCCGTGCCGAGGTCCGCCTGGTGCTGATCGACAGCCGCCTGAACGTCGTCCAGTGAGGATTTCAGCCCTTCAGCTGCTTTCAGATGCTTTTCGGCTTCCTGGCGGGCTTCCGCAAGTTGTTGCTTCACATCTTCGAGGCTTGAAGTGGCGACCAGCGTCTTCAGGCGTTCCAGCTCATTCAGCAACTCTTGCCGTTCGCGCTCGGCCTTCAGCGCGCGCCGCCGAGTCGCGCCCGTGGCGAACTTGATCGCGATACCGAAGAGAGAGGCCAAAGCGACGGCCACCGAAACCACGGTGCCGATGACTTCCTTGTCGGTCCAGGTGGGTGCCTGCGCAAGGATGTTCGATGCGAATTGCAAGGGCAGCATGAGCGAGTCCCCGGAACATGGGCGCCGAGCGGGCGACGCCCGAGGTTGAAACGAATCACTTCGAGCAGCACTCTTCCAGCTGGTTGGCCAGGACATCCGGTGCGCGCCGGTATGGGTTGCTGGCGGCTGGCCAGAACGGATCGAGGAGGTGCGTGCCGACGAGGCGGCGCAGGCTGGTTTCGCCACCGTTGAAGACGGACTGGCCCTGGCGATCGAGCGGATCAGGGATCGTGGAGATCGGAAG
>JAGVLI010000840.1 GCA_020054355.1 Planctomycetales bacterium
CGTTGCCATGGTCGAATTCGAGCGTCTGCAGGTCCAGGGCGAGCGAGACCAGCATCACGCCGTTGAGGAAGATGTCGTGTTTGTCCTGCAGGTGATGTGTCAGCCCGGCAGCGCGGGTCGTGCCGTAGCTTTCGCCGAAGGCGGCCGGCTTGATCGGAATGGTGCCGTTGTTGTAGCCCGCCGCCTGCCAGAGCATGCAGCCGTGCGTCATCATGCTCTTGCGCACCTGGCCGACTTCCTTCGGATGGCACTCGGCCGTGCCGCAGCCCAGGTGGGCGACGCGAAGGTCGCCGGGATTGACGAAGCGGATAAACTCCGGGCTTTCGTGATTCAGCAGGGTATAGGAGCGCACCGGGTTGGCCGAGGAGCGCCAGGCGTCCGGGAAACGCGGGTGAACGTGCGCCTGTTCCTTGGTCTGGGCCGTCGCGTCGCCGCAGTGGCAATCGGTGCAGCCGAGGTTGAGCGTTTCCTTGGCGTGCGGATCGTGGACGTGCTGATGGCATTGCACGCAGCCAAAACTCTTGGCCGCCGCCTGTTCTGGACTCTGGCGCAGGAGGCTGGCGGGCTGCGCCGGGACCAGGCTTTCCTGCCCGGAGGCCGTCACCCACCAGGCGACGGGAGCGGCTGCCAGGCAAGCGATCGGCAGCAATAGGCCCCAGGTGAAGGCGGCGGATCGAGGACCACGGTTTCCGAACTTGCCTGCCATGCGCGTCGCTCCCCACTTGCCTGCTCGACCGATTCCACCGTTCGCTTGTGCCTGCCTAGTGCATCTTCTGGGGACCGTATGCTCGTGGGTTAGGATTCCGATCCTGACAAACTGCACTGGCAGTCAGGATCGGAATCCTAACCCACGAGCATACGGTCGCTTGACTTTGCACTGGCAGCACCAGCGAAACACTTGTGCCACGAGCGGTGGTCGGATGGAGAACTTGGTCCTTGGCCGGTGGTCAAGGAATTCCGGCAGGGACTTATAAGGGATGCCGCGAATGGGTCAAGAGCGGGCTGGATGTGTCAATACGTAAACGTCAGCCGCACGAAACCTGCGGCGAAGGCGGGCACGCCGTCGTCGAGCTGGCGGTAGAGGTCGCGGAAGCCGCCGCCGGGAATCAGCACGGAAGCCCCGAAGAGCCAGATCGCGTTGTTGTTGAGGAAAGGCCGATACTCGAAGCCGGTGCTGATGTCGGTGCCGATCGACTGGTTGATGTCGCTCTGAAAGACGAAGGTTTCCAGCACCTGCGTTTCCTCGAACCAGAGGAAGTTCACGTTGTTAATCATGCGCAGCTTGGGCGTCAGGTCGAAATCCACGCCGAGATTGAGGAGGAACAGGCCGGGATTGACGAAGTTGCTCTGGCCCTGAATCTTGCTGGAGCGCAGGTCGGGCAGCAGGCTTTCCCGGTTGACCAGGTTCACGCCGAACAGGCGGATGGCCTGGCGCTGCCAGTAGCTGAACTGGCCCCCGGCGAAGTTGGGGTTTTGCAGGATCGAGTCGAAGCCGGTGGCGTGCGAGTTGTTGGGGTTGTCGTCGCCGGAGGCCCACAGGAACGAAGCCCGGAAGCGCGCCCAGTCGCGGTCGTAGGACAGCTCCAGCGCTGCCATCTGGGCGTTGATGTCCTGCGGGGAGTTGGCCAGCGGGTTCATGCTGTCGCGGCCGAAGGCCCAGTAGAACGCATGGTTGACGTTGAAGCGGTTGATGTGCCCGTCGCCGGCCCAGCCCACGTAAAAGACGTTGAGGTTATGCGGCTGGAAGACGCCGACCGGATCGGGCCGCACCAGGAAGTTGTTGTTGTCGAACTTGAAGCTCGGCTTGTCGTGGTTGTAGTGAATGCTCATCTGCGCCGTGTAGCCGGGCCAGATGAAGTCCTGTCGGTAGTAGTTGAAGATGGCGATTTCCTGATGGCGGTCGCGGAAGGTGTTCAGCTCGCTGTTGGTGTCTTTTTCGGCCTGATAGAAGTAGACGAGATTGAACTGATCGCGGTTGGCCAGGCGCGTGCCGAACAGGCGGATGCCTCGGTTGACGTCGGCGAAAATGAAGCCGCGAAAATCGCTGACGAACGGCTGCGAGCCGACCCGCAGCGAGATGAAGTCGTAGTCGGGGCCGAGGTCGGCCAGCTTGGTTTCGACGAAATACTCCTGCAGCGCCGTGAAGGTCCGGCCGCGATCGAGGCCATTGCGCACGTCCGGGTTGACAATCGCCAGCTCATCCACGTCGAGATAGTTGATGTTGAACACCGGGCTGAGCACGATGCGCCAGTCCACGGGTTTGAACGAAGTATCGCCGTGAAACAGGTCGAAGGTCAGGACGAAGTTCTGCACCGCGTTGCGCTGATTCGGCCGGCCGAAGAACTCTTCCTCGAACGCCCTGGCCGTGCTCTCGAACGGCGTGGTGCCGAGCGGCGTCTCGCGGAGTTCGAGAATGGTGTCGCTGATGGCCGTCAGCCGCAAGAAGGTGTGCTGGCCGATGATCGGGTAATCGCCCTTGAGGACGTTCTGGTTGTACGGGTCCCACCAGTTGCCTTGCTGATAGGGATAATCTTCCCCGCGGGGATGGCCCCGGCCGTAGCGATCCCAGGCCGGAAAACCGATGCGCCAGCGATCCTCGGTCGGCACGGCATCGCTGGATTCCTGCTCGGCGCTGGGCACGATGCTCGATCTGCCGGTGAAGCCCAGCGGCGGCAGCACGGGAGTCCGCAGGAAGGGTTCCGGCGCGGTCGGCGGCGGAGTGTCGGTCGGCGGCGC
>JAGVLI010000379.1 GCA_020054355.1 Planctomycetales bacterium
CGGCCCGCTCCGCAGCACTTCGCGGATCTCACTGGCCAGCACGCCGAGCGGCCGGGCTTCCGGCAGCCGGCCGATCCGGCCTTCGCCGCCGTCCGTTGGGTTGGGCCGCAGCGGATAAACGTCGTAGGCCGGCTCTTCGTAGGAGTGAGCCTGCCGCATCGCCCCCACCACTCGCTCGACGCTCGCCTCCGGGCAGACCACTTCCAGCCGCCATTCGCCGACTTCCTCGCGCCGCCCTTTCTGGCCGACGGTCGGATTCGACTCCTCGGAACCGTGAAAGGTGCCGGTCCCCGCCAGGCGAAAGCTGCACTCCCGATATTGCCCGATGTGCCCGGCCCCGGCCGCGAACAGCGCATCGCTGACCTGGCTCAAATCCTTCTCCGGAACGAAGACGACCACCTTGCAAGCCGCCGCGCCGGCACCCGGACGCAACGGCTTCACGCCGGTCAGACCGAGCTTGCCGGCCAGCGTATCGTTGATGCCGTCCTGCGTGTTATCGAAGGCCGTGTGCGGACTATAGACCGCCACTCCCGCCCGGATCAACGACAGCAACATTCGGCCTTCCGGGGTATCGGCGGTCAGCCGTTGCACCGGCCGAAACAGGATCGGATGATGGCTGACGATCAACTGGGCCTGTTCCGCGACCGCCTCCGCCGCGCTCTCCGGCGTCACGGTCAGGCAGGTCATGACCTTGGTCACCGGCGCGGCACGGTCGCCGAGCAGCAGGCCGACGTTGTCCCACGAGGCGGCCAGTTTCTTCGGGGCGAAGCGTTCGAGGCGGTCGAGGATGGCGGCGACGGTGGTCATGGCTTTCTTTCCGCACGGTCCTTGGATCGACCGCCCCGCTGTTTGGACTGCGTCGCCGTTCTGGAACCGGCTTCAATCGCGAACAGTTGCGGCTGGCAACCCACGGCCGAGGCATACGTTGCCAGCGTTTTCCAGGTCGGGTTCGTTTGCGCTCCCGTTTCGAGTCGCGACAGATACTCGACCGCCATCCCCGTTCGGGACGAGATGTCGGCCAGCGTCAGCCCGGCAAGCTCGCGGGCTTCCTTCAATTGCCGAATGTAGTTGCGGAGCACGAAGTAAAACGGGGCCGCATCGGCGGCTTCCTGCGGCGTCAACAGCTCCGCCGGCGTCGGCTTGCCTTGCAGTTGCCGACGAGTCTGTGCGGCGCGCTGCCGCGCCGCGGCCAGGGCGGTTTCAGAAACCGCGCATGACGTATTCTTGATGGCCATGAGGATTCCTCCGGGGCGTGACCATTCGACCATAGTACAGTCCCGCGGAGTAAAGTTCGCGTATTCTTCCCAAGCCAGCCGCGCGGCGGCCGGGCGAACCACCGACTGTGTCCGCCGACCGCCGCACGGCCGGCTTGGGAAGAACGTGGCCCGTTAGATTTATCTGAAACAAGCAGGCCAGCGGTTCGAGGCTTAAAGCACTCGCGGACATCAGCGCTTCGCCCGCAGCCGGTTCGAGTGTTCGCGCCGAAACCCGTAGGGTCAGCCGTACGCACCAATCACCGTCAATACACGCGGTCGCTAACTGCTCTGATTTGGGCTTTCGGCAGGCGGCGCGTCCGCCTGTTCCATTGCTTCTCGCTCGGCCTCCAGTAACTGTTCTCTGGGACTGACAGCCGACTTGTCGCCGGCCCAGAGTAACAGGGGGATCAAATGGGTGCAAAACATGCCAATCAGGACCAGGGCCGTATCGGAGCCGAATTCCGACTTCGTAGTGAAGAGCAGTACGAGCATAGCGACAAACATCGCGAGCCGACCGGCTGCCATCCAGCAGCGGTACCAGAAGGGCAACCGCTGACGAGCATAACCAGCGAATAGCAGGTCGAGGTGGTCGTGTCGCTCCAGCACCAGCCCATTGGCCAGTCTACCCGTCACCCGATCGGTATGGACGGCGGCGAGGCGCTGCACATCGAGAGTGATCAGACCGCTGGCGGCGAAAGTACCGTTCTGAAATTGGCCGGCGAATTCATTCGTCGTGCAATCGGCCTGGCCATCCCGAAAGAACGAAAGAAAGCGAACATAGGGCGACTCGCCTTCGTAAGTGATCCAAACCTGGACCAAGCAGCGGCCGGCACCACCGCCGAAAACGTATTGTTTCTGCCATTGATTCCAACCGTTGAAGGTCAGCCAGTCGCGCGTAGAGGCTGCTCCCAGCGGTTGCACGCCGAGATCGAGAAGTTGCTGGCAAACGCGGGGATCGACCGGCAGGTCCGCATCATCCATTCCCGACTCGGTGCGGTGGGTGCTGACGGAACCGTGGAACAGGAACACCAGCGGCGGCAGCGCGAGCCACGCGAAATCGAACAGCACCAGCGACCAGAATAACCAGTCCCACGCCGACATCCGCAGGAAGTAGTCTTGCCAGATCATGGGGCGCATTCCGTTTGCATTGCTGCGCGAACGAACTCTGTCCAAGCATAGCCACCCGGAAATTCGCAAGGCAAGTTCAACACCCAAGTTGCTTCACGGTTTGCATCCTCCACTCGTTAAAATCACGCCAGTTAATCCCGGTCGCGCTCAATTTCTCTTCCTGCGGCCTCGTCCTGCCGCGCTTGCTGCTTCACGAGATTGGTGCTCAAGCCCAGCGCTCGCGGCATCACCATCACTCGAAAGACGATCAGGAAGAACGCCCCCAGGAGCAAACCCGCCAGCACCGAGCCGTAGGAGAAGATCAACAGCGGTCCCTTTTTCGGTCCCGCCGAGGCGAGCAGCGGAAACACTCCCAGGAAGAACAGCGGCAGGGCGACATAGTTCAGCGCCGCACCGCGCGTTTGCACGAGCGAACGCCCGTCCA
>JAGVLI010000043.1 GCA_020054355.1 Planctomycetales bacterium
AGCTCGCTGAAGGTGACGTAGGGCGGCACGCCCACGTCGGCGGGCAGCAGCTTGCTGGCCACCGAGCCGAGGGACGGATATTGCAGGGCCGGCGTCGGCTTGTTGCCGGTGGTCATCCAGACGGTGCCGTTGCTGTGCTGCGGAATCGTGTGATAGATCGAGCGCACGATCGTGCACTTGTCCATGACCTCGGCCATCTTCGGCAGATGCTCGGAAATCTGGACGCCCTTGGCCTTGGTGTCCATCGGCTTGAACTCGCCGCGGATGGTTTCCGGGGCGTCGGGCTTGAGGTCCCACATGTCGATGGTCGCGGGGCCGCCGGCCAGCCAGAGCATGATGACGGAGGTGGCCTTCTTGCTGCCGCGCGTTTCGGTCTTGGCCTGTGCTTCCAGCCGCAGCAAGTCGGGCAGGTTCATGCCGAACAGGCCGGCAGCGCCGATCTTGAGGAAGTCGCGGCGATGAAAGCCCTCGCAATCGGTTCGGTACGTGGTCGCCATGATGAGGTCCTTTCGAGTCTGAACTCGCCCTCGGTCGGTGTACCGAGGAGTTGGCCCTGGTTGCACCCCCCATTTTGGTCCCCGCCAGGGTTTCGGGGAGGGTAGGCTCGATTGCGGTTCGCGCTGCCGCGAAGCAGCGCGAACCAGCGGGATGGACGGTTAGTGATTCAGGATGAACTCGCGGGTGTTAATCAACGCCCAGAGCGTATCGGTGATGGCGGATTGCCGGTCCTTCTTCCGCTCCATGTAGGCCTTGAAGAACAGCTTCTCCTTGTCGGTCGGGAAGCGGGTCAGCGTGGCCAGGAACAGCTCTTCGAGGAGTTCCTCGTCGGACTTCTTGCTCTTGAGCAACGTCTGCGCCCGGCCAGTCCCGTTGGAGAGCTTGCTCAGGATGCTCTGGTCGGTCATGCGGAACAGGGTCTGCGGCAGCGCTGGTTCCATCGCCCGGTCGCAGTCGCAGGCCGAGGTGCGCACCGGCCGGCCGAAGATGCGGAAGATTTGCGCCACCACCGGGTTCTGCACCCGGCTGGCGCCCACCTCGATGGCCCGGCAATTCGGTGGAGCGTCGGTGCCGAAGTTTTCGGCGACACCCAGGGCGGTATTCAGGGCGTCCACCACGACCTCGGCCATCATGGAGCGGACGAAGGCGTGGGAGAAGTTATCCCGGTCCAGCTCGTTGGTCTTGTTGGGCGTGGCCGACAGCTGGTAGGTCCGCGAATTGAGGATGACCCGTTCGATGTGCCGGAGGTCGTACTTCTGCTCGGCGAACTCCTTGGCCAGGGCGTTCAGCAATTTCGGATTGGAGGGCGGGTTGGCCTGGGAGAAGTCATCGACCGGCTGGACGATGCCGATGCCGAAGTAATGGCCCCAGACGCGGTTGACGAAGCTGCGGGAGAAGTAGGGGTTCTCCGGAGCGCGGAGCCACTCGAACATGGCGGCCCGGTAGTCCTTGTTGCCCTCGGTGGCGATTTCCGGCCCGCCCAGCGCCTTGGGCTTGAGGGCGGTGTTCGTCTCCGGATGGGTCATCAGACCCCTGGGCGCGGCGACGAACACTTCCTTGGCGACGAACTTCTGGTTGTTCTTGGCGGCGGGCTGGCTCTTGTTGAATTCGTCGATCGCCTTCTTGGCTTCCGGGGAAGCGCCGAAGGACAGCTGGCTGAAGATGTTGGCGTAGCCGCGGTAGTCGGCCTGGGTCCAGCGGTCCATCGGGTGCTTGTGGCACTGGGCGCATTCGAGGCGGATGCCCATGAAGGCGGCTGCGGTCTTCTCGCCCCACTGCTCGATGGGCACGTTGGCCTGCCGCCGCCAGAACAGGTCGAGGCTGGCGCGTTCGGCGTACTTGTTCTCGAAGCCCTTGCCGATGGCTTCCTCGAGGTCCTTGACCTGGGTGAGCCATTCCTCGGCGGGCTTGCCTTCCCGGCTGGTCGCGGTCAGCACGCCCTTGGCGATCTCGTCGTAGGGCATGTTTTCCTGCACGCGCTTGCGGAACCAGTCGTGCCACATCTGGCTGCGCTTGGCCTTGAGCTGCACCGGGTTTTCCAGCAGGTCGGTATTGTTGCCGGTGATGTCGCAGAGCTTGGTCGCCCACAGGGCGGCGTGCAGCGGGTGGGCCAGCAGTTCATCGATCTTCTTGGCGCGCTTGTTGGGGTCCTGGTCGGCGACGAAGGCACGGACGTCCTCGGGGGACGGCAGGCTGCCGATGGTGTCGAGGGTGACGCGCCGGAGGAACTCGGTATCCCCGGACAGCTCCGAAGGAACGATGTTGAGCCGGCGGAGCTTGGCGAAGACTTCCTTGTCGATGAAGTTGACCTCGGCGACGGCGGGATACTTGAAGCCGGGGGCGGCGTCCATCGGCACCAGCATCCGCACCGGCGTGACGGTGCCGCGATAGCTGACGATGATGGCGGTGTCGCCCGCCTGGAGCGCCTTGACCCGGCCGAGCGAATCGACCTCGGCGACGGCGTCGTTGTTGGTGCGGTAATCGGCGAACGGCGTGACGTTCACTTCCCGGCCGTCGGCGAACTTGGCGACCACGGTCAGCTGCTGCGAATCGCCCGCCTTGCGGTAGGCGTGCTCGGCCGGAGTGATGGTGATGCTGGCCACGTCGCCGGAGCCTTTTTGCCAGTTGGCGCCGGCGGCGATCCACTCGCGCAGGACTTGCCATTGCCAGGAGCCGGGGCTGAAGCGCCGGCCGCCGCCGTGATCGGTCATGCCGGCGCCCTTGAGCAGCAGCAGGCTGCTGTCCGGGTCGGCGGGGTTGATGCGCCGGCCCAGGCTCTCGCGGGTGACGGCGGCGAAATCCATGCTGGGATCGTAGCCGAACAGCGACAGCCG
>JAGVLI010000111.1 GCA_020054355.1 Planctomycetales bacterium
CGAGGGCGAACAGTACGCGGCACGCGTCGGCGGGTTGCTCGAGCAGATCGACGCCCTGGACAACGAATACGCGACCCGAGCGGGCGAAGTGGCCGGCCCGCTGACGGTGGAGGTGCCGGAGTTCTTCGGCGTGCGGGTGCTCGCCGCGCGGGTGCCCGAATTCCTCGAACGCTATCCTGGCGTCGACCTCAACCTCGTGCTGAACGAGCGGGTCGACGAGATCGCCCATGCCGACGCCGACATCTTCGTGCGGACCTCCCTGCCGCGCGCGCACCATCTCAAGTACCGGCGGCTGGGCGGCTTCCGGCTCATCGCAGCCGTGAGTCCGAGGTACCTGAGCACGCACGGCGAGCCGCGTCATCCGCGCGAGCTGGAACGCCACACGACCATCGACTACATCAACTCGGTGTCCGGCCAGCCCTTCGACTGGGAGTTCGAGCCCGTGCGCCGCGGCCGCGGCGAGCCGCTGGTGATAGCGCCCAAGGGCAGGCTCACCTGCAACAACTCGGACGCCTGCATCGAAGCGGCCATTGCCGGCTTCGGCGTCGTAACCGACGTCGACTTCATGCTGGCACCGCTCTTCGCGCGGAAGCTGCTGGTGCCGGTGCTCGCGGCCTGGCACTCACCCGAATACCCGCTCTATGCGCTGTGGCACCCTGGCCGTCCGGTGGCACCGCGCGTGACTGCATTCGTCTCGTTCCTGGCCCAGATCACGACGTCCGGTGACGCCGGGCTTTAGACGCGTGCAGTGACCACCGGCTGATAGAACCCGCTGTCGGCAGGGAAATGCCAGCGGATGTCGCGGAATCCCGCCGCCTTCAAGGCTTCGTCCACTTCGGCGCGACGCAACGCGCGGAAGCGCGAATCGTAGTGCGACGTCCGGTATTCGCCCGACGATTCCTGGACGAAGAACTGGTGCACGGCGTACGAGCGTCCGTCCTCGGCCCAGTCCCAGACCTGGAAGGCGATGCGCCTCCCCGCGCTGTCATCGAATACCTGGGGCATCGTGCCTCTCGGGCGGGCCGCGTCGGACTTGCCATGCAGTCCGGGCAATCCCGGATCCATGGCGCCTGCGCCTGGACCGCCCGCGAGCAGGCGGTCGTAGTCGCGGATGCTCACCAGTAGCAGGCCGCCAGGCTTCAGCCGGCCGCGCATCTGCGAAACGGCACGCGGCAGGTCAGTTTCGTCCAGGCAATGGGACAAGGCGTTGTCGCAGCAGATGACGACGTCAAAAACATCGGCGATCACGGCATCGAGCGCGCGATAGTCGGCGACGCCGAAGGTCACGTCGACGTCGAAGGCGGCGGCCTCCCGGCGAGCCCGTTCCACGGGAGCCGCGCTGAAATCGGTGGCGTGCACTCGATAGCCTCGCGCGGCAAGAGCGATGGCCTGCGTGCCGATGCCGCAGGCGCAGTCCAACACGGCGAGGGCCGCGGAGCCTGCTTCGCGCCGGATCAGCCGATCGAGCGCTTCGCCCTGGCGCGGAATCTCCTGTCGCCAGTCGGCGAACATGAGGTGATAGTCATCGGCGAGTTCCTCGTAGAACTCGCGAACCCGGGCCGTCATCCGTGCAGCGTCACTTGCCGATCTTCACACCGGAGATGTTCCAGCCTGGAGACAGGCAGATGCCGGGCCCCACGGGTTGCGTGGCTGCGCCCGCGAAGTCGGGCTTCTCCCAGGCTTGCACGGACTCGCCGGATTCACCCTGGAAGGACAGATAGCCTTCCGCCAATCGTCCGGAGGAGGCCGTGACGGTCGCGGCTTCGCCGGAGCAGTCGTCGGTCTTGAACAGCGAGACGGCCGTGCTACTGCTGGCCGCGGGTGGTGCAGCGGCGGGCGGTGCAGCAGCTGGCACGTCTCCCTCGCAGCGCCCGGACTTGGCGAGCACGAAGCGCTTGCACACCAGGCTGCACTGGGCGGTGGCAGTCGTCTTGTCGTCCGCCTCGATGCTTTGCGGCTTGTTCTTGCACGGGCAACAGTAATCGTCGGCTCGTGCCGTTCCGATCGACAGGAACAATCCGATACCGAAAGTGACCGCCAGAGCGATCGCACCTGGCTCACCGCCCAGCCATCGAGTCCGTCCGGATGCAATCATCGCCTTGCTCCTCCTGGTTGTGCTGCCCGTGTTCGGCGCTTCGGCGCGACTGAGGACCCGAAGGATCGTCGTCGCGCCGTCCCTATCGTGTCCGCTGCGATGCGGCTTGTCCAGTGGCGAACTTGCTGCTGCCGGACGCGGCCCTCGCTCCAGGGACCACCGATGATTCGCGCCAGCGCCACCACAATCTCGAGCCCAGCAAACAGACGAGGATGGCGATGAAGACCAGCGGTTCGCGGATGTCCTTCTTCACCAGCCACAGGAAGTGGGTAACGCCGAGGATGCCGATCACGTACACGACCCGATGCAGCCATTGCCAGCGCCTGGCGCCCAGGCGCTTGACCATGGCGTTCGTCGACGTGGCCGCGAGCGGGATCAGCAGCAGGAAAGCGGTGAAGCCGACGGTGATGAACGGGCGCTTGGCCACATCCTTCACGATATCGGCGAGATCGAAGAACTGGTCGAGCCAGAGGTAGGTGGTGAAGTGCAGGCTCGCGTAGAAGAAGGCGAACAACCCGAGCATGCGGCGCAGGCGCAGCAGCCAGGGCATCGACAGGAGCCGGCGCGCAGGCGTAACCGTCAGCGTGATCATCAGGAACGTGAGAGTCCACCAGCCGGTTGCATGCGTGATGTACTCGATCGGATTCGCCCCGAGCTGGTCGCGCCACGCGCGCAGGGCCAGCAGAGCGAGCGGAACCAGGCAAACGACAAAGACGGCCGCCTTGATCTTTGCGACTTGGGTGGGATTGGGTTGGAAGGTCAACGACAAACTCTTTCAACACGAAGGACGCGAAGGACACGAAGGTCCACTAAGGAAAACCAGAAAGCAGTTCCTTCGCCCTTCTTCGTGTCCTTCGCGTCCTTCGTGTTTCAAGCTGTTCAGTAGTATTTCTTCAGGTCCATACCCGCATAGAGCGAAGCCACCTGTTCACCGTAGCCATTGAACATCAGCGTCGCACGCTTGCCGAATTCGCCGATGCGCCGCTCCTTCCCCTGGCTCCAGCGCGGATGATC
>JAGVLI010000838.1 GCA_020054355.1 Planctomycetales bacterium
AGCAGCTGGCGGGTCAGCGTGGCGGCCCGCTCGGAGAGCGTCAGCACCTGCTGGAGGAATTCCTTGATGGGACCGTGCGGTGAAGCCTCTTCCTGGGCCAGCGAGGCGTAGCCGGTGATGCCCGCCAGCAAGTTGTTGAACTCGTGGGCGATGCCGGCGGCCAGGGTGCCGATGCTCTCCAGCTTCTGCGCCTGGGCCAGCTGGCGTTCCAGTTGCTTGCGCTCGGTGATGTCGCGCTGGATGCCGATGAAGTGGGTCACTTGCCCTTGGCCGTCCACGATCGGCGAGACGGTCTGCGACATTTCGTAGAGGCTGCCGTCCTTGCGCCGGTCGGTCAGTTCGCCTTGCCAGGTGGAGCCGGAGAGGATCGCTTGCCACAGCGCCTGATAAACTTCCGGAGGATGGACGCCGCTGGTCAGTAGCCGAGGGTTCTGGCCGAGCAGTTCCTGGCGGGCGTAGCCGGTGAGGCGTTCCAGGGCGCGGTTGACGTGCAGGATGGTGCCGGTGCGGTCGGTGATGAGGATGCCGTCGCCGGCGGATTCCAGCGCTGCGATGAGCAGCCGGTTGAACTGCTGCAAGCGGTGGCGCGTCACCGATTCGGTGACGCGCTTGGGGAGGTCGGCCAGGAAGTTGAGCGCGGGGTCCTTGACGACGTAATCCAGCGCGCCGGCGTGCAGCACGCGGGTCGCCAGTTGCTCGTCGCCATAAGCGGTGACGATCAGCGCCGGCGTGTCGATGTGCCGCTGCTGCAGCGCTTGCAACAACTCGAGGCCGGGCATGTCCGGGAGGTAGTGGTCGAGCAGCACCAGATCGCAGGGCTGCTGGGCCAGTTCCGCCAGCGCCTGGCCGGCGGATCGGCATCGCGCGACGCGATGGCCGGCATGCTCCAGCGCTTTGGAGATCATCAGGGCAACGTCGTCGTCATCTTCGACGAGCATCAGCCGGAGGGCATCCGTCATGCGTGCTCCTGCTCCCGACTGGCCGACGGCGCGGCAAAGGGCGGAAAGCTGACCCGGAAGATGCTGCCGCGTGCCGCGTCCGATTGCACGGTGACGCTGCCGCCCCAGCTTTCGACGATCTGGCGGGCCAGCATTGGCCCCAGACCGAAGCCCACCCCCTGGTGGTCGCGGCAGGCAAACGGCTCGAACAGTTTCCGCTGCTGGTCGGCCGTCAAGCCCGGCCCAGCGTCGCGGACCCAGAACTCGATGCCGGTCGGCGACTCCCTGGCTCCGGTTTCGACGGTCGCCTGGTTCGTGCCCGCCGACTGGCAAGCATGGCGCAACAGGTGCAGCACGACTTGCCGGAGGACGGTGGTCGGCACTGTCAGAAAGGGGCCGTGCTGGGGGAAATGGTACTCGAACCGGCAGTCCGGAAACAACAAGTTTACTTCCAGGGCCGCCTCCCGGACCACGTCCTGCAACGGCACACGCAGCGTCGAGCGCGGCGCGCGCAAGGCGCGGATCAAGTCGGCCAGGGAATGGATCATTTCGTGGGCGCGCTGGGCAGCCGCCGATAGGCGTTGCAAGTAGTCGCGGCCGTCGTCGCCGAGACGATCGCGCGCTTCGGCGTCAAGGAGTCGGGCAAGCCCTTGCACGGCGATCAGCTGGTTGGGCAACTCGTGTCCCAGGGCTTTTTGCAGCAGTGCGAGCAGCCGGTCGTCGGCGTCGCGCGGCGGGGCAGGTTTGGGTCCAGGTGGGAAACCGGGAACCAGTTCCGGTGGAAATGGCGCACTCATCGGCCTCATCGGTCGTGTCACCCGTTTGAGCGAAACCGTTCTCTGTCCACCCTAACTCTACGTTATTCCCGACGCAGACTGGGCGCGGATTTGCGGATTCATTTGCATGAATTTCGCGGATTATGATTGCAGTGAAAAACTCAGATGGACAAAGAGCTTGGACTACGGCCGGCTCGCGCCCCGATACCCCACACTCTCGCGTATTTGCTGCTCCTCCCGAGCGGCGCGCTCCGCTTGGACCGCATCGCTTTGTTCCCAGGCGATCTTCGCAGCTACTGACCAGCCATCCGCGTCCACGATTCGCATGCCATACTGCCGGGCCAGTTCCAGGGTGATCCCATTGACGCTGCGGGCTTCTTCCCAGCGACCTCGATCGATCAACCAGCGCGTATAGCTCAGTCGTGTCAAGGCGCGCTCGTAGGGTAGGCCGCCACGGTCGTAGGCGTCGAGCAACAGCGGATATTCGCGGTCCAGATCGACAGGATCCGTGGCAGGGTTGGGGCTGGGCAACGATTTGCGCAAGTAATCCGCGCGCATCCGCCGCCGCGCCAGATCAGCCCAGCGGTGTTCAGCACTGGACGCAGGCAGAAAAAGTACGCTCTTCAAGTCGATTGCCGACAGTTGACCTGCGCGCAGTAAGCATTCAAAGACATGTACCCATTCATAGACATCGATGGGTACCAGAGAGCGTGCAAGTGCGACTGCTTGGTCGGTTTGCCCCGCCAGGCACAGGGCATGACTGCGATACGCCGCCCTGAGAATCTGCCAGGGGTGCTGAGCGTGGGTTTGCTTCAGGAGCGGATCGAGTCGGCCCAGCGCAATCAGGGCATCGCCGCGCAGGGCCGCATCGCTGTCGCGGTAGATGCTCAGGGCTTCCTCGAACTGGCCCAGCAATTCGCAGCAGATGGCCAGGCTGCGCTGCCGGCCGAAGCCGGCCCAGAGGGGCGGCTGCCGCCAGTCGCCGTTGGGGAAGAAGCGCAGGAGCAAGTCGCGCTCCAGCGCGGGTGCCAGGAAGCGATGCTTGGGATTATCCAGGGCGACCAGCGCGCCGTCGGCTTCGTTCCACAGGCCGGCCTCGCAATAGGCGTGGAACAGTTCCACTTCCTCGCGGGCTTCTTCC
>JAGVLI010000333.1 GCA_020054355.1 Planctomycetales bacterium
CAACGATCGCGGCGGCTTCCGCGCCAAGGCGGTGGTGGGCGACAGCGTCAAGCCCGGCGTCGCGGTGACGCTGGGCATCTGGTGGAACAAGTACGCCACCGACGGCGTCAATTGCAACACCACGACCAGCAGCCGGCTGACCGACCTTGGCGGCGGCGCGACGTTTTTCGATAATTTGGTGGAGGTGCAGGCGGAAACCGAGCAGCCGGTTGAATAGCAATGCGGCCGCTTTCCTCCCAAGTCGGCCGCTCGGCGGCCGGCGGGCTTATTGGCGGTTCAACGGCCGCCGCGCGGCCGACTTGGGACGAAAGCGGTTGCAGCACGCCTTGGTTGAGGTAATGAAGGCAACCGGCACGGATCCTGCCTGACAAGCAGGCACCAGCAGCCGCCTTCAGCCGCCGCACCCTCGATTTACCTTGACAGTTCTTCGAGGGCCGGTAGGCTGGAATTCATGTTCCGTGTTGCCCGCGAAACGCGCACTCCGGTCGCGGAACCACAGCGGGGAAAGACCGTCATGAACAGCGATGACCCCTCGGCGGGCAAGATGGCGGACAATCAGCGTCGTCCGAACGAGCGCCGCAAGCGCAACATTCCCGTGGCCGTCGATCGCCGGGCGCCCGGCACCGAACGGCGCAAGTCCGAGCGCCGCCGGCAGGTCGATCCGACCACCTGCGAGCGCGACTACAACGACGACGAAATCGAGTTCATGAAGGCGATGGACCAGTACAAGCGCGACAATCGCCGGCCGTTCCCCACCTGGAGCGAAGTCCTCGAAGTGCTGCGCGCCCTGGGTTATCGCAAGGTGGCGGAGCCGACGGCGCTGCCCGGCCTGGCGCCGGCCGTGCCCCAGAAGGGGTAAGTGCTAAACCGCTAGGCGGTTTTTCTTGTGGGAAAGGAATCCCGTACATGCGCATCTTCATTTCCGCCGGCGAACCGAGCGGCGATCTCCACGGCGCCAATCTCATCCAGAGCCTGCGTCGAGCTTATCCCGGCATCGAATGCGTCGGCTTCGGCGGCGACCGCATGACCGCCGCCGGCTGTCGGCTGCTCTACCCGCTGTGCCAGCTGGCGATGATGTGGATCCTGCGCGTCTTCCTCAACGTCCACGTCTTCCTCGACCTGCTCTCGAAAGCCGACCGCTACTTCAAGCATCACCGCCCCGACGCCGTCATCCTGATCGACTATCCCGGCTTTCACTGGTGGCTGGCCCGACGGGCGCACTTTCACGGCATCCCCGTCTATTACTTCGTCCCGCCGCAGCTCTGGGGCTGGGCTGGCTGGCGCGTCAAGAAGATGCGCCGCTTCGTGGACCACGTGCTCTGCGCCCTGCCCTTCGAGGAAGCCTGGTACCGCGAGCGCGGGGTCGCCGCCCACTACGTCGGCCATCCCTACTTCGACGAACTGGCCGAACAGCGGCTCGACGCCGAGTTCATCGCCCGACAGCAGAGCCGGCCGGAGAAAATCGTCGCCATCCTGCCCGGCTCGCGGAACCAGGAAGTCCACTACAACCTCGCGACGCTGGTCCGCGCCGCCGCCCGCGTGCATGCCGCCCGCCCGGACGTGCGTTTCCTGATCGCCAGCTACAAAGAAGCGCAGCGCGAGGAGACCGCCGCCTACGTGCGCGACAAGGGCCTGCCGATCGAGGTCCACGTTGGCCGGACGCCGGAGATCATCCATCTGGCCCATTCTTGCCTGGCCGTCTCCGGTTCCGTGAGCCTGGAACTGCTGTATCAGCTGAAGCCGTCCACGATCATTTACCGCGTGGACCCGATCGACTTGCGTCTGAGCGCGTACCTCCGGACCAGCCGGTTCATCACCCTGGTCAACCTGCTGGCTGAGGAGGAACTGTATCCAGAGTTCCTCACCGACCGCTGCGAAGCCGAGGGCATGTCGGCGCACATCCTGCGCTGGCTGAACGAGCCGGAGCAGTACGAAGCCGTCCGGAAACGGCTCATGGAGGTGCGCGATCAGGTAGCCGAACCGGGCGCTTGCGACCGCGCCGCCCGCTTCGTGCTGGCAGCGCTGGCGAAAGCCAAGGCGGCGGCGTGAAATTGCAGAGAAAGCAGGAGCGCCCGCCAAAGTGAAGCCAAATCGAGCTGCTGCCAAGCTGTTACAGAACAAGGACTTCCAAAAGCGTGCTCGCAAGATCGGCGTGGAATGTGCCGCCACGGCAGATGATTTACTGATCGCGGCAGGCAATGCCGGTGGGATACTTTCTCTCTCGCCACCCAAGAATGCTGCCCAGGTGAAGCACCCCACGAAGTTCGGAATTGCCAGCAGCAATCAACACCAGGTGTACACGGATGGTGAATTCGTGTTCGACCCATTATTCATGGACATCCCGGTTTCCAGGGCGGAATACGAAGCTGAAATCGCGCGACTGAATGGACCAACGGTTGCAATTTCCTTTTTCTCAGCTCAGCAATGAGAGCCTTCATGAACGATGCGATTAACGTCTTGCAAATGGCTGGCGAAATTGCAAGTTGGACAGTGTGGCTCCCCGATGAATCGGTTGGCGAGGGCCTCGCTCGCCCTCCAATCCTTACCTGGAAATACAAGCAATCATCGGATGAACTGGCTGCGGTATTTCGACGGGCACTCGACACCTTTCCAGGGACGCTGGCCTGGGAGTTTTCCGCCGAGGGTCCAAGATGGTATTTGATGCCCGCGAGAATCTCAGAATACGCAAGCGAACATGATTTGGGTCAGCTAGCTGCGGGTCGGGAGCTCCAGACCGAGGAACCCGACTTCGGCATTCGAGCCAACAGGGAACTTTCAAGCTTGGTTAGGCACATTCAGGATCATTTAGAGGCTCATGTCCTGTGCGAGAATGTTGAGCGCGGCAAAGCGTGATGTTGCTGGGCGTGCCCGATCACCTGGCCAGACGCCGCGAACACCGATCTGCGTACTCCGCACTTCCCGATCGCTGCCGGCTATTCTCCGTACTGCGTACTCGGTACTCCGCCCATCCCCGTTTGGCTTCTGTCAATACCCGCTCGCCGGCTTGGGCTGGTCCTTGCCGCTGTTCTTGCCCTTGCCGCCTTCGCCGCCGCAACCGGTACTGGAAGCGACCAGCACCGCGATGCCGAGCAACAAACCGAGTAGCCGAATCATGAAGCACGCTCCTTCATTCGGGGCAGAAATAGAAACGGAGCCGGCTTCCGCGAGTGGATGGCCGGCTCCGCTGAATCGCTGAATGTGCGGGAAGGAAATCACTCCTTCTTCGGCTCTTCCTTCGGCGGATCCTTCTTCTCTTCCTTCGGCGGATCCTTCTTCTCTTCCTTCGGCGGATCGACCTTGCCCGTATCCTTGGCGGCCTCGGTCTTCTTGGCCGCGTCGGTCTTCTTCGCGTCCTTGCCGTCGCCGCAGCCGACGCCGACGGTCAGGCTGACGCCGGCCAGCAGGCCGCACGCGATCAACATGACGAACAGCTTCTTCATGGTTGGTCCTTTCGGGATCAAAGAGGTTGGCTCACTGGAACGAATCGAACAACTGCCGGTCAATCCTGGCAGATGATTGGGGCCGCGACGCGGCAGTCGCCGAAACTACTTCGGCATTTCCCCTTCCGCCTTCTTCTCGCCGTCCTTCTTGGGTTCGTCGGTCTTCTTGACCTCAGTCTTCTTGGCTTCACCGCCGCAGCCGACGGTCGCGGTCAGGCTGACGCCGGCCAGGAATGCGCAAACGAACAACATGACGATAAGCCGTTTCATGGGTCGCCCTTTCGAAGGCAATTGAGGTTGATGCGCGAAAAAATACAGAGTATTCGCCCGACTCACACGGGTTCTTCACACGGCGAGGGGCAAGTGGGCCGGTTCCGCGGTGGAACCGGCCGAAGGTAGGTCTTCCGGCAATGCTCGGCGAGCAGGCCAGTTACTTCGGGGCGTCCTTCTTCTCTTCGCCACCCTTGCCCGTGTCCTTGGCGGCTTCGGTGCCCTTCTTGGCTTCGGTCTTCTTGGCGTCGCCGCCGCAACCGACGGTTGCGGTGACGGTGGCCAGGGCAAACGCCAGCATAACCAGTCCGATCAGCTTCTTCACGGTGCAGCCATCCTTTCGAGATTTTTGCAAGCGAAACACCTATCTCAAGGAACCCAATGTTCCATCGAGCGCGAACCACGATCCACCCCAGTGGTTGCCGAGGAGGCCTCGCTCAGTTCCGAGCGGCCAGAGACTGGATGCGCTCTGTCCGAATTTATTCCCGAAAAATCTCGGCGTGCGGTGGGTCGCCTCCCGGCGGCAAGCCGGCGCACAGGGAAAGGTTTTACGATGGCATCCTGCCGTCGGCCAGCCTATTGTGTAACATCTTGCAAAATTAAAAGGCGAGCGTCGCGACGTCAACCCGACGTGGATTGGGCCGTAAGCACGTCGGGCTGACATCGCGACGTTCCTCGTTCCCAGGCTCCGGCCCTATCCATTCCTGGGAACTTTGTACAGTTACGGGCCAGCAGCTGCGCGATTCCCTACAGCAGCTGCATGACAACTTCACAAGATCCGTTCGTCTATGACCTTGGGGATCAGCGCTTGAACCGCCGCGCCGCACAAATCGTGCAGGCCGCCCTCGACCATCCGGGCGCGACCATTCCCCAGG
>JAGVLI010000462.1 GCA_020054355.1 Planctomycetales bacterium
ACCGCAGCCGCCACCGAACTCAATCGCGCCCGGCTGTCGCACCTGGAATCGCTGGCGCTGCCGTGGAGCGGCAAGCGCGTGCTCGACGCGGGCTGTGGCATCGGCGAACTGACGGGGTTTTTCCGAGCTCGGGCGGGGCAGGTTGTTTGCCTGGATGGCCGCGACGAGAATCTCGAGCAGGTCCGGATCGCCCATCCTGGCATTGAAGCCGTGCTTGCCGACGTTCAGGTCGATTCGCTGCGATGCCTGGGCCGATTCGACGCCGTCTTTTGCTACGGCTTGCTCTATCACCTCGAAAATCCGTTGGCGGCGCTGCGCAACCTGGCGACGGTGTGCGACGAGCTGCTGTTGATCGAAACCGTCGTCTGCGACCGCCCGGAGCCGGTCCTTTACCTGGAAGACGAAACGCTCGCCGCGAACCAGGCGCTCCACGGCCTGGGGTGCAGACCCAGTCCCAGTTTCGTCACCCTGGCACTCAACCGCATCGGCTTTCCGTATGTCTATGCGCCGCGGGTTCCGCCCGACCATGCCGATTTTCAGTTTTCCTGGCTGAACAATGGCGCCTGGCAGCGCGACGGCCGCCTGCTGCGTGCCATCTTCGTGGCGTCGCGCGCCGGTGTCTACTGCCCTGCGCTGATCCCTCTGCTTCGGCCGAAATCACCTCAATGGGTCATCAGTCGGGCGTGAGCTTCACCAAGCCGGCAGAAACCAGACCGTCACGGGCACCGCGCCTGCGCCGTTTATCGCTTGGCGCTTGAACACGTAGTTGTCGTAATCCAGGCACAGGCAGTCCCGGTAGCCCTGCTGGCCCATCCACTCCAGTGCTTGCGGCACGCTCTGCCCGCGGCGGCCCAGCCCTCCGTTCAATTCAACCACGACCCAGGGATCTAGGCGGCGGAGCAATTCAGCAGCGCCTTGCAGCACCTCGAAATCGAAGGAATCCACGTCGATCTTGAGGGCGTCGATTCGCGGGAGCTGTCGGGCAACCATGAAATCGTCCAGGGTCGTGAACGGGTAGTTTTGCACTTCGGGCTCTTGGCCCCAGATGCGAAAGACGGACTCACGCATCCGGCCCGTATGCTTGCCGACCGCCATGCGCAGGACTTCCGCATTGCCAATACCCGCATGCCGCAGGTTGGCGAGCAGCATGCCGTGCGTGTCGGTCGGCTCGAACGCGATGACAGTCCCCTGGTGCGCCAGCTGGGCGAAGAGAATCGTGTAATAGCCGATGTTCGCGCCGCAATCGAGGATGGTCCAATCCGGCTGCACGTGCTCGACGAACCAGCGCTTGGTCGCCAGTTCACAGCGCGGGTAGTAGTCCCGGAATTCCTCGTAGTACGCAATCAGTTCAATGGGCGCGCGGCCGGGAATTTCCGTGTGGATTGGCGGCTGAGCTGAAGGGTGGGGGCGGGAAGCGCTCAAGCAATCGAGCAGGCCGTCCAGGGTGGCCATCGGTGCCTTCCTTTGCACAAGGGCTGAGGATCGATCAACCGTACTATACTCCCTCGCGCTCCCCGCGCAAAGACAAGGCGGGCGGAAGTTGCGGTCAGCTTCCGCCCGCCCGAACATCGATGGTTCGACCTGATTTTCCCAGCGCCGCCTGGGCCGCCGCCAGCCGGGCGTTGCCAGTCGGAACGGCGCGCAGCTGACGTGGTTCCTGTCGATCTTGTGATGGGTGGCCAAGCCGTTACTCGTACTGGACTTCCTTTTCCACGATCCACTTCGATCTCGGCAGTGCTTTCTCCAGCCGCTGCCGGGCGTCTTCCGCGTCTTCGGCGCGGGAATAACGCAGTTCCCTTGCATCCCCACCAAGCAAGGTGTTCCGCGCTTCCGCCGCAAACGCCTTCTTGTGCTCGGCCATCGTGGGCTGGGCTTCATGGCGTTTTCGAGCAGCCCTCACCTTCCAGGGCAACAGTCCCAAGGCCAACGATTCCTCTGCAGTCACTCCGGCGGCAATTGTGATTTGCTCGGCCACCGAGTCTCCTTCTGCCTGCTGATAAGCCTCAACAATTACCCTGGAGCGAACTTCATCGGGGATGCCCTTCCACTCGTCCCAGACAACGTGGACGTGGCGCGATCCGGTCGAATCAATCTGCTCTTCAAGAATCAAGGGCTGACGATCGTTCCCTTGCGATGTCAGTTCCTGCGCCAGTCTCTTGATGAGCTTGGCGTGTTTGGGGCTTTTCGATGAGGACGTAATGATAATTCGCGGCATCGGCTGCTCCTACAAGTAGCGGTACTGGCCGAGGAGCCAGAATACGGACTGCACCGTGTTATCGACTTTGCCTTGATACGGCTTGTTGGCGCGGTACCGCAATTGTTCTCGCCAGTTTACATAGATTCGTTGTACCCGCGCATGCAGGCTTCGGGCCAGTGCCGACGGATAAGGAACTCGTCGGAAACGTCGATCCTCGATCAGCAACTCTCCCCACTTCGTCAGGTCATGCAAGTTGCCTGGCCAGGAAAGGCCCAGGGTCGTAATCGCGTACTTTTTCGCGTTGTTGATGTCCGTCATCGCTATCGCGTCGTTGGGGCCTTTGCCCGTCAGGCGAAAGTACGCGGCCTTGAGCAGCATTTCGGCGGTGTAACCGCTCAAGTAAATCCCGGCAAGACGATCCCCCGCAGCCACCAAGCGCGTCGCTTCCCAGTATCGCACGATCGCGGCGGCACGGAATTCGCGAATCGTGTGATGGGGAGGCAGCCGGTCGATCAACGGCATCGGTCAGCCCTGCTAATTCCAGGCATGCCCCAATCCTTCATCACTCCAATTATACTCGCCCGATCGCGCTGAAGGGCGCAACCAGAGCATCGGTTGCCCCGGTCGCGCCCTTCGTTGTGAGGCTTGCTTGCTTTATTTCCCCAGTGCCGCCTGCGCCGCCGCCAGCCGGGCGATCGGCACGCGGAACGGCGAGCAGCTGACATAGTTCAGGCCGATCTTGTGGCAGAACTTGACGCTGTCCGGGTCGCCGCCATGCTCGCCGCAGATGCCGATCTTCAGATCGGGACGGGTCGCCCGGCCCTTCTCGACGCCGACCTTCATCAGCGCGCCGACGCCGTCCTGGTCGATGGTCGCGAACGGATCGGCCGCGATCACGTCGGCCTTCTTCGGATCGGTGTAGGCCGAGATGAACGGGGCATAGTCGTCGCGGCTGATGCCGAGCGCCGTCTGCGTCAGGTCGTTGGTGCCGAAGCTGAAGAACTCCGCCGACTGCGCGATGGCATCCGCTGTCACGCAGGCGCGGGGCACCTCGATCATCGTGCCGACCAGGTATTCCACCTTGGTGCCCGTCTCGGCAAAGACCTTCTCGGCCATTTCCCGGACAATCTTCTTCTGGTGGATCAACTCCTTCTTGAAGCCGACCAGCGGGATCATCACTTCCGGAATGACCTTGATGCCTTCCTTCTGCACCTGCACCGCTGCCTCGAAGACGGCGCGCGCCTGCATGGCGGTAATTTCCGGGTAGACGATGCCGAGCCGGCAGCCGCGATGGCCGAGCATCGGGTTCGATTCGTGCAGCTCCTCGACGCGGCGTATAACGTCCTCGACCTTCTTGCCGAGGATCTTGGCCATCTCTTCCTGGCCTTCCTTGGTCTGCGGCAGGAACTCGTGCAGCGGCGGATCGAGCAGACGGATGGTCACGGGTTTGCCGGCCATCGCCCGGAACAACCCGGCGAAGTCGCCGCGCTGGAAGGGCAGCATCTTCGCCAGCGCCTTTTCGCGCGCCGGCGTGTCCGAGGCCATGATCATCTCGCGCATCTCGGCGATGTGGTCGAAGAACATGTGCTCGGTCCGGCACAGGCCGATGCCCTCGGCCCCAAAAGCGATGGCTTCTGCTGCCTGGTCCGGCAGGTCGGCGTTGGTGCGCACACCCAGCTTGCGGTAGTGGTCGGCCCAGTCCATGATGAGCTTGAAGCGGCGGTACCAGTCCGATTTCTCAGGGGCCAATTCCTTCTTGATGAGGACCTGGACCACTTCGCTCGGCCGGGTGGCGATCTGGCCGGCGAAGACCTCGCCGGTGAAGCCGTCCACGGCGATATCGTCGCCTTCCTTCAGCGTTATCGGGGGGCTGACACCCCCCGCTCGCTGCACTCTGACCGTGCCCGCGTGGTGGTCGATGTCGAGTTCGCCCGCGCCGACGATGCACACCTTGCCCATCTGCCGGCTGACCAGGGCGGCATGCGAGCTGACGCCGCCGACTGCTGTCAAGATGCCGAGCGCCGCCTTCATGCCGCGCAGGTCTTCCGGCGTCGTCTCCTCGCGGACGAGGATGAGCGGCACATTCGGGTTGGCCTGCTTCATCGCCTCGGCCTTCTGCGGCGAGCAGACGATCTTGCCTGTCGCCGCGCCGGGACCAGCGGGGATGCCCTTGGTGAGCAGCTTGCCCGCCTTGCTGGCCGTCTTCTTCGCGTCGGCATCGAAGACGGGCTGCAGTAACTGGCTCAGGTCGCCCGCCGGGATGAACTTCGACGAGATGGCGTCGTCCTTTTCGATCAAGCCTTCCTCGACCAGGTCGGTGGCCACGCGCACGGCCGCGAAGCCGGTGCGTTTGGCGTTACGGGTTTGCAGCATGTACAGCTTGTTGCGGGAAATCGTGAACTCGATGTCCTGCATGTTGCGGTAGTGCTTTTCGAGCTTCTTGCCGACTTCAACCAGCTCCTTGTAGGCGGCCGGCATGTCCTTGCCGAGCGTTTCCTCGATGCGCTTGGTCGGTCGCGAACCATTGACGACGTCTTCGCCCTGGGCGTTGATGAGGTAGTCGCCGTTCATGCCGGGCGCGCCCAGCGAGCCGTCGCGGGTCAGGGCGACGCCGGTGGCGCAGTCGTCGCCGAGGTTGCCGAAGACCATGGCCATGATGTTGCAAGCGGTGCCCCATTCGTCGGGGATGCCGTACTGGCGGCGGTAGACGCAGGCCCGGTCGTTCATCCACGAGCCGAACACCGCGCCGATGGCGTTCCACATCTGCTCGTGCGGATCGGTGGGAAAGTCCTTGCCGGTGTACTTCTTGATGGCCGCCTTGTAATCCTTGATGATCGCCTTCAGCGACTCGACGCTCAGTTCGTTATCGAGCTTGACGCCCTGCTTTTTCTTGGCTTCGTCGAGGATATGCTCGAACGGTTCGTCTTTGTGGCCCTTCAAGCCCATGACGACTTCGCCGTACATGAGCAGCAGCCGGCGATAGCTGTCGAGGGCGAAGCGCTCGTTGCCGGACTGCTTGGTCAGGGCCTGCACGGTGTCGTCGTTGAGGCCGATGTTCAGGACGGTGTCCATCATGCCGGGCATCGAATCGCGGGCGCCGGAGCGGCAGGCGACGAGCATCGGGTTCTTGGCATCGCCGAACTTGGTGCCCATCGTTTCCTCGACCTGACGCAGCGCGGTTTCGACCTGCTTCTTGAGTTCGGGCGGGTACTGCCGGCCGTGATCGTAGAAGTAGGTGCAAACGTCGGTGCTGAGGGTGAAGCCGGCGGGCACCGGCAGGCCGATGTTGGTCATTTCGGCCAGGTTGGCGCCCTTGCCGCCCAGCAGGTTTTTCATCTCGGTCTTGCCGTCGGCCTTGCCGCCGCCGAAGAAATAGACGTACTTGGTGGTCATGGAGGGTCTCGAAACCGGAGTACGGGCGAAACAGGAATCCGCTGCGAGGGTGCGGAACAGACCGCTCGCAAGCAATGGTGAAAATGTATGGATGGGTGGGGGCGGTGTCCAAGGGGTGGCGACAGGACCGTGTTACGAGAACGAGACGCTCTTGCCGAATCGCTTGCGGAGCTTCACTACCGTTGCCCGACCAAACTTACTCGACACAATGCGCAGACGCTCCAGCCGATGCAGGCAAGACGAGGCTGCCACGGCGTCAGCACCGAGGCGATCAATCGGGCCGATCGTTAGCTTTTTAACCAAGCTCATCTGTGGCAGATTGACAAGTCTTTCGACATCTTCGGTACGGAGTGAGCTGCGGCCACGAAGGAATTCGTATTCGCCTTCAATGACCAGGTGCCCCACTGGCCCAAGGTCAAAAAAACGGTGCGCTTGACCGAGGAACACTCTCAACTGGTTCGCGTAGCCAAGCTGTGCTCTGACAACAAACCCGCGTCGGAGGGTAAGTGCTTCAAAAGCCGAACGGAAACGATTGTAATCCTCGAAAAATCGTGGGAACAATTCATCGGCTCGGCGCAGCAGCGTTGCAATTCGCGGATCATCATCCGCGAGTTTGGCCACTTCAATTTGCACACGAATGTACTCGGCGCGCTCGGATCGGCCGCGCTCTTCCAGCCAGTCGGCATAAACCAGGCGCGGCGTGTCGTCGTCGGGGTGGTCGAGGATGGTGCGAAAGAAGCCTTCTTCATCGGGCGTCATGGCGAGGTGCTCGGTGGTGGAAGACGCTGACTGGCGCCAGGGTCGTTTCCTGAAATCCGTGAATAGCTGATAGCTGACAGCTGATAGCTGTCAGCTATTCATCGTGTGAATGGCTTCCTGGCAAGCGGGATGCACCCGACTGGCCATGACCTCGTCCAGCCCCATTTACTCCCGGCTGCGTTTCCAGGACCAGTCCGCCATGAACTCGTGGCACCAGTCCTGCGCGTACGGTTTCCCGGCCGCCGCACAGATCGGACAGTACCAGCCATCGCGCGTCGCGCGGAGGACGTGATGACTGCCGTCCGGCTCTCGCTCGCCGCAGGTGAACGGATGATGATAGCCACACTGCTGATAGCCATTCAACGAGGCAATTTGGCTTTCGTCCCAGGGAACCTTGCAACTTTCGTTCATTGGAGAATACTCCGTTCAGAATCCAACCCTGATGCTACCAAGCGCATCCGTCAGGGCCAAGCGCGAGGTTCATACGCTTCTCCGAAGCGTCGCTAACCGGCTGACCGACTGACTGCTTCGTTGCCGTCCCCGGCCGCCGCGAGTAAAATTTGCCCGATAGCCGGAACCTCCTCTTCCCAGAAAGACCAGCCATGAGCACCGCGACCGCTGACATCGGCCTGATCGGGCTTGCCGTCATGGGCGAGAACCTCGTCCTGAACATGGAAAGCAAGGGCTTCACCGTGGCCGTGTTCAACCGCACGACTTCCAAGGTGGACGACTTCGTCAACGGCCGCGGCAAGAGCAAGAAGATCGTCGGCACTCATGCCGTGAAGGAACTGGTGGCAGCGCTGAAACGGCCGCGCAAGGTCATGATCATGGTCAAGGCCGGGCCGGCGGTCGATCAGGTCATCGACGAGGTCGCGCCGCTGCTGGAACCCGGCGACATCCTCATCGACGGCGGCAACACCCACTACCCGGATACCACCCGCCGCACCCGCGCCCTGAAGGAGAAGGGCTTGCTCTTCATCGGCACCGGCGTCTCCGGCGGCGAGGAAGGCGCGCTGCTCGGGCCGTCGATCATGCCCGGCGGCAACCCGGACGCTTGGCCGCACGTCAAGCCGATCTTCCAGGCCATCGCCGCCAAGGTGGAAGGCGGCGCGCCTTGCTGCGACTGGGTCGGACCGGACGGCGCGGGCCACTTCGTCAAGATGGTCCACAACGGCATCGAATACGGCGACATGCAGCTCATCTGCGAGTCGTTCCACCTGCTCAGTTCAGTACTCGGACTCGACGCCGCCAAGCTGCACGATGTCTTTGCCCGCTGGAACAAGGGACCGCTCGACAGCTACCTGATCGAGATTACCCGCGACATCTTCGGCTACCGCGACCCGGAGACCGGCAAGCCGCTGGTCGATTTCATCCTCGACGCCGCTGGCCAGAAGGGCACCGGCAAGTGGACGGTGCTGGCGGCGCTCGACGCCGGCATCCCGCTGACGCTGATCGCGGAAGCGGTCTTCGCGCGCATCCTGTCGTCGCAGAAGGACGAGCGCGTCACCGCCAGCAAGGTGCTGGGTGGGCCGGGCGAGGTCTTCAAGGGCGACCGCGACAGTTTCACCAACGACGTGGAAATGGCGCTGTATGCCAGCAAGATCATGTCCTATGCCCAGGGGTTCGCGCTGATTTCCGCCGCGTCGCGCGAGAACAAGTGGAATGTCAACAACGGCGCGGTGGCGCTGATGTGGCGGGGCGGGTGCATCATCCGCAGCGTCTTCCTCGGCAAGATCAAGGAAGCCTTCGACCGCAGGCCCGACCTGGCGAACCTGATGCTCGATTCGTACTTCGCGGCCGAGATCGCGCGGGCGCAGCCCGGTTGGCGTCGGGGCGTGGCCGCGGGCGTGGAC
>JAGVLI010001089.1 GCA_020054355.1 Planctomycetales bacterium
CGCCGTGCCGGCCGTGCGTTCAAAGCCAGCGCCGCCGCGCCCGGAGGTGGTTTGCGGTTACGCGCCGGATCGCTCCTGGCTGCAAGGCGTGCTGGAGAAGCACTATCACGGGCATTTCTATCTGCGCTACGGCGCGCCGGAGCTGGACGAACGCTGGAGCGGCAAGGTGCGGCTGGAAAGCGATCCGCGGTTGGCCGAGTTTTGCGATGGCGATGGGGTGCGCGTGGCTGGGGCACTGATACCATCGCTGGAGGTGAAGGCGGTCGATGAGCAGGACGACTATCCGCTTTATCGGTTGCACGAGATTCGGCGACTCGCGGACTCTCCCCAGCCGCCGCCGGCGGATTGACCGTTCAGGCCAGAAAATGAGCGGGGAGGCGATGGGCAATCGCCTCCCCGTTTTCGTCGGTCTTGCTTCAGGCCGCGAGGCGGAGCCTCGAAGGCAGTGCGTGCCCAGGCGGAGCCTGGGACCGAGGACAAGACCACAGGCAGAGCCTGGGCACGAGGATAGCACTTACTTTGCGGCAGCGACGGAGAATGTGCGGTCTACTTTGCCGATGTTGCCTTGCTTGTCCTTGACGGACACGACCAGTTTCCCCTTGGCTAGACCGGCAAGCGGTTTTTCAAGCTTCAACTCCCAACGGTTGCCGTCGAGTGGCTTGAACTTCGCGGCCAGGTTCTCACCGGCCGCGACGCCATCCACGGCGAAGTCCGCGGTGACGGTGAAGCTGCTCATGTCCAGACCGGTGTAGGCGTCGGTCAGCCCGATCAACAGGCGGGACAGCGGCGTGTTGGCGCCAGCCGTCGGGAAGGTCACGGCCACGGTGGGCCGTTGATCGTCGCCCAGCCAACCGATGCTCTTCACCTGCTCGCTCTTCGGATCGTAGGCCGGATCGAGATCGATCGGGCAACCCAGGTCGATCCAGCGCACCAGGGTGCGCCGATCCTCGTCGGACAGCGGGGCAACCTTGATCGGCTTGCCATCAGTTCCCTTGTAGGTGCCGGCCACGGCTTCGGGAGGCGGCATGGCGCTGCCGAGGTAGTCGATATCCACGCTATTGTCGCGGATGTAATAGCGGAGCTTCTGGTCGTCGTCGTAATCGAGCTTCTCGATGGGCTTGCCCTTCAGGTGCAGCGATTTCGGATCGTTGCGGGTGGCCAGGCTGGGGAAGTCGTCGTTGGTCCAGCCATCCAGGCGCTTGCCGTAGACCTTCCAGATCAGCAGGCTGCGGCGCGACTGGAACTTGCGGATGTAGCGCGAGGCCGCTTCCCCGCCAATGCCGAGTTCGTGCCCCTTGAAGCGTTCGTGCCCCACCGCCAGGCGGAAGTAGGTCATGGGCACCTGGACATTCGGGCCGGCATCGTGGCCGAAGGCCGGCAACGTTTCCTTGCCGTCGTCGTCCAGCACCAAGCCGGCGGCGGGCTTGTCGGAAGTCTTCGTGTGGCAGGCGACGCAGCTACGCTCGAAGATGGGCTTGACGTCGCGGCGATACTCGACGTTTTTGATGCCCTTCTCGAAGCGCAGGCCGGTTTCGCCGTTCTTGTCCCACTGCTTGCCCGATTGATCGCCAGCCTTGGCGGTCAGCAGCGGAGTCTTTTCCGTCAAATCGAAGATCTGATATTCCGGTTTGGCGGCGGCGGTCAGCTTGAACTCGGTCGGCTTCTGGCTGTGGGCATGGCAGCCGCCGCAGTCGTTGCGAATCTCGCCGGGCCGCAGCTGGTGCCAGGTTTGCGCCGCGTTCAGCACCATGCCATCCTTGTTGATGGTCTGGAAGGTGAATGCCTGGTCGGCAGGCAGCTTGGCCAGGAAGCTGGTATCGGGGTTGCCGTCCGGGTCGAGAGGCTGGACGACCCCGCTCCCCTTCGGGTCGCGGCTAAACTTGCGGACGGGAACCTCACCCAAGATGCGCAGGCGTTCGAGGGCGTGATTGCCGAAGAACGGCGCGGAGCCTTTACCGTTGCCGCCCACGTCGGTGCGCGGCTCCTGGGCGACGATGCGGATGGCGTGGATTTCGTCGTTGTCGTAGACGCCGGCGTCGGCGCCTTGCAGGCCCCAGTTCAGGGACAGGCGCTTGGGGTCGATGGGCAGCGCCGTCACGCCGCCTTCGGGCACCTTGCCGCCCGGAGCGCTTTCGCGCTTGTACATGCTGGACGTGCCCACCAGACCGAAGGGCGTGCCTTCGGGCAGGTGGGGCGACTGCTTGCCGTCATTCTTGTGGACCAGCTTGGCCGGCTCGGCGACGCCATAGACGCGCTGGTAGGGCACCACGGCGCGGGGCCATTGTTCCTCGTACTTCGGGTCGTTCTTGATGAGCAGCATCCGGCCGGGTTCGTCGATCGACTTGCCGTCCTTGATGAGATAGATGCCGGCGTCGATGTAGGGCCGATAGTTGTACTGATGGTTCGCCGGGCCGGGCGACCAGACGGTGAGCAGGTGATTGTCCGGCGCGCCGCAGGGGTGCGTGACCTTGCCGGCGGCGTTCGGGAAGTTGCCGCCGTTGCCCGAACCGATGCCCGGAGGGGCGGGTGCGTCGAAGCCGTGCGTGAAGCGCGTCAGTACTTCCATGCCATAAGGAGCGAAGGGCATCCGGAACTTGCCGCGACCGCCGTAGCCGTCGATGGTATTGCGCGGGTCGCCCAGCCAGCCGGGACCGAAGGGCGGCGTGCCGTCCGGCACCTTTTCCGGCAGCTTGAAGTAGGTGCCGAAGCCGCTGTTGTTCAGATTGTAGTATTCCTCGACGATGATCGTGCCGTCGGAAATCTGGGACTGGAAGTGGAAGCCGCTCGGCGCGCCGCCGGTGGCGAAGGCGCTGACCAGCGGTCCCCAGTTGGTGCCGTCGGGATGGATGGTCCAGACGCCCCAGAGAATCGAGTTGTGCATGCCCTGCGATTCGAGCGTGCTGAAGGTCACCCGGCCGTCCCGCAAGATCACCGGATGCAAGGCGCAGGCGATATTGATGTAGCCGATTTGCTCCGGGTTCGCGCCGTCATCGTCCATGCTGAAGAGTTGCAGGGTGATGCGCGGATAGCCGCGCGGCGGCACGTAGGCGTTGCGGTTGCTGGTGAACAGCACCTTGCCGCCCGGAGCGGGGCACGGGCCGAGGTTGTAGACGCCGTAGCGGAGCGAACTCTTGTCCTTCTCCGGCGTGCGGTAGTCCTTCGACCAGTTCGCAGCGCCGGTATTCGGCGTGAAGTTCTGGTCGGTCAGCTTGACGAGCTTCTTGCTCTTGACGTGAATCTTGTGAATATCGGAACCGCTGTGCTTGTCGTCGATGAACTTGGAGAAGTAGACCCATTCGCCGTCGAAGGAGACGTAGGGGTCCATGACGCTGCCGTCCTTGCCGGCAACGAGCACCTCTTCGCTGCCGTCCGGGTGGAGCAGCATCAGGTCAGCGCCCGCTTCCATGCGGGTCGGATCGGAGAAGTCGGCCCACTTCGTGCGCTTGTCCTCGCCGTATCGCGGGGCGCGGACATAGACGATGTCGTAGTCGTACTTGACCGATTTGTCGCTGGCGATGGGCTTGGGCGTGACGTCCAACGGCTTGGCGTCCGCTTCTTTTTTCTGGGCGAAGGCCGGCAGGATGGCCAGGGTTGTCAGGATCAGCGGCAGCGCCAGGATTCCGACGCGCCGCTTCCAGTGATTGACCGGACGCTCGGCAGGCAAGTGGTTATCGGGACACATGATGTTCTCCTTGTACCGGGCAGGCGGCAACGAGTGCCAGGGGGGAAGGCGTGCAATGTTCTGTCAGCGAGTGTACTTGGGCTTGGCGGGGCCGGTATCTTCAATTCTGGAAAAGGCACTTTTGCTTCAGTCAAAAGCAATGACTTACGACCAGCGGCTCGGTAGGGTCCGCTGTGCGGACCGTTGGCCGTGTAGTTGAGTCTTGCTCGGTGGTCCGCACAGCGGACCCTACGAGGTCTAGTCCTTCGACAAGCCCTCTCCCAACGACTCGCGCACGATGTCGCGAAACTCCGCGACGGCTTCCGGCAGATAGGCCCCTTTTCGGACCACCAGGTAGACCGGCAGCGGTTCCAGTTTCGGGTCGAAGACGCGCTGCACCAGGCCGGGTTGGGGCTGCTCCGGCTCGCCGCCCATGTAGGTCAGGGCGATGCCCAGCCCCAGACCGACGTACTTGCGCGTCATGTCCGTGTTCGGGCTTTCGAGGACGACGTGAATGCGGTCGAGCAGGTCGTGCCGGTTCAGGATGCGTTCCAGCGTGCGGTAGCTGAAGGTTTCCTTGGAAGCCATGATGAGCGGATATTCCACCAGGTCGCGCGGATGAATGCGGCGCTTCTGGGCCAGGGGGTGTTGCTCGGTCAGCAGCAATGTGAAATGCAGATGAAACAGGGGCTCGTAATCGAGGTGAGGGCTGCGTGGCGCATCCTCGGCGTAGGAGACCAGGCCCAGGTCGGCTTCCCCTTTTTCGACCAGCCGCGTGACTTCGGGCCAGATGCCGGCCCGCAGGTTGAGGCGGGTCGCCGGGTGCCTGGCCGTGAATTCTTGCAGCGCCTGGGGCAAGTGATACGAGAGCAGGTAATAGGTGGAAGCGGCGGTCAGGTGTTGCGGCAACTCGGCGCGCCGCGCCTGGAAGAGCCGTTCCAGCGAATCCAGGCCGCTGACGTGGGGCTGCACCAGTTCCAGCAGCAGCCGGCCTTCGGGCGTGAGTTGCAGAGTCCGGCCCTGGGCACGCAGCAGGGTGGTGCCCAGCCGTTGTTCCAGCGCCCGGACCTGCTGCCAGACAGTCGTGATCGACAGGCCGAGTTGACCGGCGGCGGCGGAGAAGTTTTTTTGCAGCGCTGCCGTGGTGAAACTGCGCAGCAGCGATAGTTCGAGCTGCTTGTAGCGATTGCTGCCAGCCATGCGAGACTCTCCAGCGCCGGTCGCTTGCCCTCCTGAAGATCGCCTATTTTCCTCTGGACCACAACCCAGCGCTGGCAACAACCTGGAAAGACTGGCGTTCGCGACGGCACCAACGGGTACCAGGCCGCCGGGAGAGTTACCCCCGGCGGCCTGGCTATGGTTTGGGCGTTCTGTTTTTCGTGTTCGCGGTTGTCCTGGTGAATCAGGTCATTGGCTTTACTGGTCGTTCCGTCCTACACCTGTCTAAACGGCACCGGCGGCGCAACCGGACAGAAAGTCGCGCTGGTTGCCGCCGATTTCTTCCGTGCCTAGCTACTCGCCAGCCGGGCGCCCGCGGGGTACAATCCCGTGGATCATCCGCGTCGATCTCGCAAGGAGAGACCATCATGGCCATGACCAAGTTTCCGAGGATGGTGTTGCTGCTGGGCGCGGTCCTGGGCGGAACCGCCCTGGCGTCCGCCGCCGACTGGCCGCAGTTCCTGGGGCCGAACCGCAATGGCTCGTCGCCCGAAACCGGCTTGCTGACCCAGTGGTCGGCGGAAGGGCCGAAGGTGCTGTGGAAGGCCGAGGGCGGCATCGGCTATTCGGGCATCTCCGTGGTCGGCGGCCGGGCCTATACCCAGGTGCAGCGCGGCAACGAGGAGCTGGTCCTGGCGCTGGATGCCGTGAAGGGCACGGAAATCTGGAAGCAGAAGATCGGTCCCGGCTACAAGAACACTTACGGCGACGGGCCGCGCAGCACGCCGACGGTCGAGGACGGCCGGCTTTACGTGCAATCGGTCAATGGGCCATTGCTCTGCATGGAAGCCGACAGCGGCAAGATCGTCTGGCAGCACGACCTGTTCAAGGAATTCGAGGCGAAGAACATCGATTGGGGCACGTCGGCGTCGCCGTTGGTCGAGGGCGACCTGGTGTTGGTGGTGCCCGGCGGCAAGGCGGGCGGTGTGGCGGCCTTTCAGAAGAAGGACGGCAAGCTGGCCTGGAAAACGGCCGACGACAAGGCCGGCTATGCCTCGCCGATCGTCATGAACGTGGACGGCAAGAAACAGTCCATCTTCTTCACGGCGGTGGGGCTGTTGGCGGTCCAGCCCGGCGACGGCAAGGAACTCTGGCGGCTGGGCTGGAAAACCGCCCACGACGTCAACATTGCCACGCCCTTGATCGTCGGCAACCAGCTGTTCGTGTCTTCCGGCGAGGGTGTCGGCTGTGCCATGCTGCAACCGAGCGCCAGCGGCGAGCCGAAGGCCGTTTGGCAGGACAAAGGCCCCAAGAGCGCGATGAAGAACTACTGGGCGACGGCGGTGCTGCACGCCGGCCATCTCTATGGCATTTCCGGCGAATACGAAGGGGTCGCCAATCTGAACTGCGTCGATGCCAAGACGGGCAAGCTGGCTTGGTCCAAGGAGCGCTTCGGCCGCGCTAACCTGACGCTCGCCGACGGGCACCTGTACCTTATCACCATCGACGGCCAGCTGGTGGTCGTCCCGGCCTCGCCCAAGGAATATCAGGAAAAGGGACGGAGCAAGCTGCTGCCGGCCATGGACCGCTACGTCAATTCGCCGACCATCAGCGACAAGAAAATGTATCTGCGCGACCAGAAGAATATCGTCTGCGTGGATATTGCGGGGAAGTGACCCAAGTTGGGTGCGCAGCCGCCAGCGGCAAACAGGACGCCGCTTGCGGCTTCGCGCTTTTCAATCTCAGGCCCGCGTCCCTGTCGGAACGGGTTCGGTCTGTTCCACGTCAATCACTTCCTCGACGATGATCGGTGCTTCGACCGATTCGGCGGCGTGCGGAGTCGTCGGATCGGGCATGCCTTCGGGCCAGATGTGAAAACCGCCCGTGCGGTTTTCCGGCGGCTCGTTGGGCAGTTCCCAGGTGCCCCAGATGCCCTTGCCCTCGTTGAACCCGCGATAGAACACGTCGTGCTTGCCCAGGTAGCGCTTGGTCCAGTGGCACTCGCCGTTGGAAATCTGATAGCGGCCCTGGATGACGAACTGCCCGGCCCAGTCGCGGCCAGCGCCGGTCATGGTGCCGCCGGTGAAGTTCAGGCGCAGCTCCATCAGGTGCCGGCCGGGAATGAGCTTTTGCAGAAAGAAGCCGGTCCAGGGGCCGCTGGGAAAGCGCGGATCGGTTTCCGGACTGGGAAGTGCGGGGGCGCTCACGGTGAAATCCTCGCCATCAGGTTGGCAATGCTCCTTTCCGTATTCTACCGCGCGCGACAACGGTTGCGGTACCGCGCCCCATCAGTCGAGCGCTTCCTTCGGTTCGGGGAACTTCTCGCGAACGGCGGCGAAGGGCGGGCTGCGGAGGATGGGGCCGAGGTCGGCGTCCTGATAGCACGTGACGATCATGTAGCGCTTCTCCGGCAGTGATTCCAGAGCGGTTTGCGTTTGCTGGACATCGCCCGCCGCGGCGTGGGCCAGGACCAAGAGCAGCCGGTTGCCGTACTTTTTCTTGGCCTCGGCGTCCGCTTCCCACACGGCTTCCTGGGGCCGCTTCAGCTTGATGAGGGCGCGCACCAGGTAGTCGGCATGCTTCCAGCGGTAGCGCGACGTGGCGAACAGCCCCTGCCGATGTTCCGCGAGTAGCTTCAAAGCGCCCGCGTAGTCGGCTTGCAACCATTTCAGTTCCAGCTCCCAGGCAGGCAGCCGGGGGTCGTCGGGGTGGGCTTGCCGATACGCGGCCAGCAGCGTCTCGAGTTCGACGGCGTTCTTTTCCCGGATGCACAGATTGGCGATCTCCTCGAAGGAACCACGATTCGCGCCGGCTTCGCGGTAAGCGGCGACGGTCTCCCTCGCCTTGATCCGGGCGCACAGCAGGGTATGCCGGATGCCCCATTGTTCCTGGGGCGGCGCCAGCGCCAGGGCGGCGGTTAGCTCGCGCACGGCCGGCTCCACCTCGCCGCGCAACAGGTGCAGTTCACCTCGATAATGCCGATAGACGGCGGTCGCCGCGTGCTTCTTGCCGTACTCGCCCAGCAGGGCGCCCAACTGGCGTTCGTCCTTGTTGTGCAACAGCGTCCGTGCCAGCGGGACGAAAGCGGCCGGCGCGTCGGGTGCCGCCCGATAGCCTTCCAGTGTCTTGCCCGTCTCGTGCATGGTCAGCACGAAATTGGCGATGTAGCTGCGGCGGCGGTTGTCGTCAGTCTGTCGCCGATATGCCTGCTCAAGAAAGCCACTGGCTTCCGGGTACTGCTTCAGCAGCAAGCAGAGTTGCATTTCCCGGTTGAGCAGGTCGGGATCGTTCGCCGCATGCGGGCGCCGCGCGTCGAGCAGTTTTCGCAATTCGGCGCTGTGCTTATCCATCAACAGCAGATTGGCGACCTGCTCGAACGTCCCCGTCCGCTGCTCCTCGGCCGCTTCCTGATAGGCCAGCAAGCCGTGTCCGGCCTTGACCATGGCATAGACGTAGTTGGAGCGAAAGCGTTCCCGCAGTTCGGCGGGCGCGTGCCTCAAACCCTTGGTCAACACGCTGAGCGCCGCTTCCCAGTCCTCATCGCGCAGCAGCATTTCGGCTTCGTAGAGCCAAACTTGCAGATCGTTCGGCCTGTTCTTTCGATGGACCTCCAGCAACTTCGTCAGTTCGGAAATGTTCTCGCGGTCGAGCAAATCTTCCGCGAGCTGGGCGAAAGCGTCCAGCGGTTCCGCCGCCGCCCGATACGCGGTCAGCGGTTCGCCGGCATCGAGCATGTGGAACAGGAAGTCGCGCAGGAGCGCGGCACGCTCCTTCACGTCCGCCGGCTTGTCCTGGGACTGGTTGAAGAACGCGACGGCTTCCGGGAACTGTCGTTGCTTGATTCTCAGCCGCCATTGATAGCGCAGCACGTCATGGCTGTCCGGCTCCTGTTTGGCGTGGGCGGCGAGCAACATTTGCAGCATGGGCAGATTCTCGGCCTGCAAGGCAAGTTCCGCCAGTTGCGCGAAGGTTTCGCGCCGCGGACCAATGTCCTGATAGGCCGAGAGTGCCTGGCCCGTATGGTAACGCGCCGCCACCCGACTGGCTCGAAAGTCGGCGAGTACATGCTCTTCAAACGGTTGTTTCAGGGCCGCCACGAACTGCTGCTCCGCCTGTTGATACTGTTCGTCGCGGACGTGCAGCTCCGCGCGATAGAGATGCAGGTAGGCGTCCCGCGGATGCTTCTTACCGTGGCGCAGCGTCAACTCCCACAGGTCATCCTGCCGATGGGCTTTCTTCAGGGCCGCGGCCAGGTGGCGGAACGCCAGGGAGGCGTCGGGTACGGCGGCATAGGCTTCGTGCGGTTTGCCGGCCCAGACCATTTCTTGGCAGAAGCCAACGACGTAGTCCTGGCGGCGCTGGGCGTCCTTCTCCTTGGTCAGGGCCGCCTGGAACGGCTGGACCGCCAGATGGCTTCGGCCGGTCCAGACGCGGGCCAGCGCGAGTTCATACTCGGCGGCGGCGAATTCCGAGTCGAGCTTCTGCATGGCCAGCGCCAGCTGCTCCATCGATTCCCCGTCGCGATGCGGCCGGCAGTCGTCGGCAAAGGTTTGGAAGTGGACGTGCGGGTCTTGCAACTTGGCGAAGCGCGGCCCCAGGTCGCCGCGTGGCTCGCCGACGGCCAGCGAATTCAGCAAGCCCAGGAGGGCGTCCGGCTGATTGGGTTCCAGGTCGAGGCTCTTGCGATAAGCCGCTTGGGCCTCTCCGAATCGTTGCAGCCCGCGCAGCGCCAGCCCCAGCTCGCAACAGACCAGGGGGTCGTCGCCCAGTAGATTGCGATACGCTTGCAGATGGCGGAACGCCTTGTCCCACTGGCCCAACCCGTTGTAAGCGATGCCGCGCAACTGGTCGAGCGCGGGCATGTCGGGCTGGGAGCGCTCGGCCCGATCGAAGGCTTGCAGGGCTTCCTGATACTGGCCGCGCTGCGAGCGCGCCACACCGGTCAGCACCTGGCGCAGCCCCTCCATGAGCGGCGGCAGCTGGGCGGCGCCCACCTGCTGTAATTTCTGTTCGGCGGTGTCGGTATCCTGGGCGACCAGCGCTTGCAGGGCCTCGCGCAGGAAGTTGACGCGCCGCGACGTGTCCTGGATATCCGCGAGCTTCATGTTCGACAGCGCGGCGGCGGCCGCCGAGATGCGGACGCCCATGTCCAGGTCTTCCATGTCGTAGACCTTCCAGCCCTCGGGCCGCTGGACGACCCACCAGCGCATCTTCAGCGTCACGCCTTGCAGGTTCCGGTGCCGGCAGATGACCGCGGCTTCATTGCCGCCCAGCTTCTTGATGCTGCGGACTTCATATTCGGTCCAGGCCAGGAGCGGCGCCTGTTTTTCCAGCGACGCGGTGAGGCCGACGGTCACGCCACGCGCGAACGCTTCGCGCGTCCCAGGGCCGGCCTGCGGCAACACCTTCTGGGCCAACAATTCATCGAACATGCGGTTCGCGTCGAAATGCGCGCCAATCCCGGCGCGGTTGCGCTCCCGCAACGCTTTGCCGAGGTTGTCGAACAACGGCCGCAATTCCTCGGCGAGTTCCTGGTCGGTCAACGGTTTTTCGTCTCGCAGCGCCGCGACAACGTCCGCGCGCCGTTTCGGGTCTTCGGGCCGCGCGCCGCGCTGGGGCGCATTCTGTCGCTTGTAACTGGCGAGGAAGTTGTCCGAGAGCTTCCAGGCGGTCGCCAGCAGGCCGATGAACACGACGATGGCCGCCGCGCCGCCCAGCAGCAGGAGCGGATGGATCGGCAGCGCTCGGCGGGCTGCCGGCCGCCGCGCCGGCATCACGGGGGTCGACTTCGGGTCGAGTTGCGCCCAGGTGTTGGCGCTGACCGACGCCTCCTCCGGAATGCGCGCCGACTGACCGGGGGACGGCAGCGGCGGAACGGCAACCGGAATCACTTCGGGAATGATCTCTTCCGCGACGACCGGCCGAGCCACCGGGAATTGTCCCTGGCACATTGGGCAGACCAGCGTCCGGGCGCTCTGGCCCAGCGTCTCCGGCAAGTGCAATCTCCGCTGGCAATGCGGACAGGTGATGATCTCGGGCATGATTCACCTTTATTACGGAATGTGGCAACCGATCGAACCGATCCTACGCTGAAACTCCGGTCAATGCCAAGGGTTTTGCGCGCCCCCGCCGTGGCGCTTGGATTTTCGAATGGTCGCATGGCTGGCTGGGCGACTGCTACGTTGGGATTGAGTCCGACCATTGCCGGTAACGAACCGGGCGAGATGACGGAACCTTCGGAACCGCCTGCTTGCTGACGAGTTACTGCTCGAACGCACCGACATCCGGGGCCTGGCCGCGATAGTCGTCATTGATGCCGCGAATCAAAGCGCCACGGTCGATACACGGACTGCCCGGTTGCAGGCGCAGGTCGCCGGGCTTGGCGTCCGGCACCAGGGGATCGTCGCTGAGCCGGCTGTGCAGGAATTCCTTGCCGAAGGTGAACTTGCCCAGATTGGGACAGTCCGCGAACAGCGGGTCGGCATACTGGCCGTGCTGTTCCTGCCCCACCGCCTTGCGGAAGTCGTCGATGGTATTGAACGTCTTCTTGTCCCACTGGAAGCGTCGCGGCGTCTTGCCGGGCACGTGCCAGTAGCAATTGTGATCGAGGATGCAGCCCTTCTGGCCGGCGCGCACCGACCATTCGTTGCCGATCAGGGCGTTGTTCTTGAACACCTTGTTGGCGCAGGGAATGCCCGGCGGAAAACTGATGGCCGTGCCGCCGTCCTCGCCTTTCATCAAGCAATAGCCGGAATTGTGGTAGCAGTAGGTCCAGCCCAGCGACGTGCAGCCGGCCACGTTCAGCTTGAACATCAGCCCGCGAAAGCTGGCGTCGTTGCGGGTGCAGTAGAGCGGGCCGCGCTCGACCGGCGCCAGCGAGATGGCCGTGTGCGCGTTGCGGACGCGGTTGCCGTGAATCCGCATGTTGACGCCGCCGCCGTCCGCCTCGATGGCGTCGTCGCCGACGTTGTAGAGTTCGTTGAACATCACGTCGCAATCGCGGTTCAGCTCCAGCTTGTCCGGGTTCTTCCAGGATTCCGGGCAAATGCAATCGAACCAGCCGTGCATGCGATTGTGGCAGACCGAGATGCCGCGGCCCGCGTTGAACATGATGCCCTGGCGGGGATAGTCGCTGTACTTGATCGCGCCCCAGGAGAAATCGGGCAGACCGGGTTCGTGAATCTCGTTGCGCCAGATGGCGATGTCGCGGGTGGTATCGCTTTTCAGGAAGAAGCCGCAGGGGACGTTGTGGATCGTGCAGTCCACGACCGTGCAATGGCGTGCCCCTTCGGACAGGCGCACCGCCGTGTTGCCGTAGTGCCGGAGGGTGAAACCCCGAATCGTCACGTACTGGCTGCCGGTCATGTGCAGACCGTAGTCATGACGGGAAACGCGGTAAGCATGGCCGTTCGCGCCGGCGTCCGTCCCGGTGCGGACGTAGAGCTTCTTTTCCTTGGCGTCATAATGCCAGGCGCGCTTGGCCTGGTCCTTGTCGGTCTTGAGGTCGGCCAGCGTGGTGTAGCGGAACATGCGCAGGCCATCCTGGGCCACGTAGCCCAGTGACTGGCCAGTGAAATCGGCGCGCGTGGCGAACAGGTTGCCTTCGAGCTTTTCCCAGGCGCCGCTGTCCTGGTCAATGCCGAGCGAGCTATCGAGAATGGGTTTCGCTCCGGGAGCTGCCGCGAAGGTGATCGGCTTTTCGGCAGTACCCTTCAACCGTTGCAGCAGGTTGCCCTCGGCATAGACTCCGCTGTCGGCATAGACGGTATCGCCTGGCTGGGCCTGAGTGGCGGCATGGGTCAAGGTCTTGAATGGTTTCTGGCGGGTGCCGGGATTGCCGTCGTCGCCAGCGGGCGCGACATGGAGCGTCCGGCCGGCCATTGCCCCGGTAAACAGCCGGCGCGTGGTCGTGTGCATCTGCACGGGCGCTAGTTCGGCTGCATCGGGATCGGTGAAGGTCAATTCGACCTCGACGGTTTCGCCTTCGGCCAGCGGCCAGATGCTGCCCCAGATTGAACGGTGCTTGCGGTCGATGGTCAGGTCCACGCCATTGCGCCATTGCTCCTCGCCCTGCTTACGCCAGACGAAGCTGGCTGTGGCGTTCTGGTTGTCGTCGCCGGTGTAGCGGGCTTCGATGCCGACGGAGGACAGCGTCGGATAGAGCTCCACCGCGCCAGGCTGGATGGCGTCGGCGGCGTGCGCCGCCGGGAGCCAGAGCAGCGCG
>JAGVLI010000570.1 GCA_020054355.1 Planctomycetales bacterium
CGGCGGTCCTGCTCCAGGGCGGCGCGATCGGCGGCCATCTGGGTTTCTTGCCGGCGCAGCCGTTGTTCGCGCTCGGCCTGCTGTCCGGAGATCAAGCCGAGTTGTTCGTAGTGGCCCAGCTGGGTTTGCCGGGCCTTGCGCAGATGCTGCGCGTAATAATTCAACTCGCGGCGGAGGATTTCGAGCTGGTGGGCGGCTTCCTCGGCCGCGGTGCGCGGGGGCGGTCCCTCGATCGGTCCAAACCATACCTGCGAGGAATCGGCTGGAGGCCCCGCCTGGGGTCGCTGCTCGCCCGCTGGATTGCTCATACTTGGTCTCGGCCGGATATGCCCACGAACCTGCTGCCCGTCGTGGCCTCGAAAAGCGGCCCATCCCTGCCATTCTGAATGCACGGGTGGATACCCGTTACTGTACACCAGCGGCCTCCCCAGTGCAAACACTGGCTGTGGGGAGAAATCCGGATTGCCGCTGGCCCCCGGCACCTTGCGGGCCGGAGAACCGGCCATATAATGACGAAGCGAGTAACCCTTACCCTCGACGTCCTTCGGCAGCCGCCAGGTGAGCGATCCATGCGCCAGTGGAGCCATAACGTTTATGCCGCCATTTCCACCGTGGCCCAGGGGTTGTACATCACCCTCTGGTACTTCTTGCAAACCTACAAGCGGCGCGCCTTTACCCAGCACTTCGAGTATCCCGAGCTGCCGGTGCCGGTGAAACCGCGCTACCGCGGCTTCCATCGGTTCGATTTGACCACCTGCATCGGTTGCGACAAATGCGCCCGCGCCTGCCCGGTCGATTGCATCTACATCGACAAGGTCAAGGCCACCCCGCCCCTCAAGGGCTTCAAAGTGGTCGGCTTCAAGATCGACTATACGAAGTGCATGTTCTGCGCCCTGTGCGTCGATCCCTGTCCGGTCGATTGCATCTTCATGGGTTCGACCCACGATCAAAGCTGCTACAGCCGCGACGGCTGCATCGTCGATTTCGCCAAGCTGCCGCTGGAAGTCGCCTGGGGGCAAGCCTCCCTGAACCCGACGGCCATCGCCGGCTAGAAGCTGCAGGCCGAACCCGTCTGGGAGAAGAAGCCCGAACCCGCTCCGGCAGCCAAAGCGTAGAGGAAGCAGAGTTCGCCCTGGTTATTCCAACCCGCGAGCCAGGCTCTCGGGGTTTGTCTTGCGGAGTCGCAGAGATGGCACCATCCAAGAAGAAGACCAAGAAGAAATACTTCACCCTGGCCGAAGCCAACGCCACCCTGCCGCTGGTGCGCGCGATCGTGCAGGATATCGCCCAGCTCGCCCCGGAACTGCGCGAGCGGCACGAACGGCTGCAGCGCCTGGCTCCCGAGGAAGGCCAGCGCCTCTCGTCCGCCAACCGCGAGGAAGTGGAGCACATCCAGGCGGAGTTGGAGCGCGAACACGAGCGCATGAACGAGTATTTCGCCGAACTCGGCAAGCTCGGCATCGAGCTGAAAGACCCGTTCACCGGCCTGCTCGATTTTCCCGCGCTCCGGGACAACCGAGAAGTCTACCTGTGCTGGAAGCTCGGCGAACCTGAAGTGGCCCACTGGCACGAACTGAACGCCGGCTTCGCCGGCCGGCAGCAGATTTCCAAGCAACTCGCTTAGCCGTCAAGCAACGGCAAGCGTCATTTTTCCGCGAGGCCTGGCATGCCTGAACTGGTCGGCTATCTCGTGCTTTTCGTGGCGGTGGGCGTCGGCTTCATCCTCGTGCATCTGCTGGTCGGCAAGCTGATCCGGCCGTCCAAGGCGCACGACGACAAGCTCACCATCTACGAATGCGGCGAACCGACCATCGGCAGCGCCTGGGTGCAGTTCGACCTGCGCTACTACGTCGTGGCGCTGCTGTTCGTCATCTTCGACGTGGAAGTGGCATTCTTCTTTCCTTGGGCCGTCGTGTTCGGTAAGGCCACGGAACTGGGGCGGGAGAACTTACCGGCAGCTCGTCGCCAGGTTCTGAATGAAGAGTTGAATCCCGTCTTCACCAATGAACTGAAGTTATTGCAAGCACACGCCACTCTGTCGCCCGAACAAAGCCGTCGCAGGGACGAACTGAAGACCGCCCTCGACAAACAACCTGACGCCCAGCCGAACTCGGCAGCCGCCCGGCAGTTCTCCTGGATTGCCTTCGTCGATATTCTGGTCTTCTTCGGCGTGCTACTGGTCGGCTTTGCCTATCTTTGGAAACGCGGCGACCTGAACTGGGTGCGCACCTTCGCAGCGGAACAAGCGGTCGAGCAGCCTGAACCGGCGACGGAGAAATCGCTGGTTGCCGTCAGTTGATCGAGAGTCCATCCTATTGCCGGGCAACCGGTCGGGAGCGAGTTGCATGGGCGTTCTGGAAGGCAGGTTCGAGGAAAGCGTGATTACCACGTCGCTGGAACAGGCGATCAACTGGGCGCGCGAATCGAGCATGTGGCCGATGACCTTCGGCCTGGCCTGCTGCGCCATCGAGATGATGGCCACCGGCGCCTCCCGCTACGATATCGACCGCTTCGGCGCGGGCGCCTTCCGGGCCACGCCCCGCCAAGCCGACCTGATGATCGTCGCCGGCACGGTCAACTACAAGATGGCCAGCCGGGTGCGCCGGCTCTACAACCAGATGCCCGATCCCAAGTTCGTGATCGCGATGGGCGCTTGCACCTGCGGCGGCGGGCCGTACTACAAGTACGGCTACAACGTGGTCAAGGGCGTCGATCTGGTGGTGCCGGTGGACGTCTACGTGCCCGGCTGCCCGCCGCGCCCGGAAGCCTTGCTCGAAGGCTTGATGCGCATCCAGGACAAGGTCAAGGGCATGAAGGACTTGACCAAGAACCAGCCGCTCGACGTGCCGATCCCGTCGCGGACCGGCTACGTCCTGGTGCCGCCCGAACTGAGTACGCCGGAACTCGCCGATGCCTGGGCCAAGAAGAACAAGGAACTGGCCACTCCGGCGAAGGCGTAGTTTTCCATCCTTGGCGAGCGGATGGCTGACGCCGTTCGCTCGCTGGCTTCTCGAAGGTTCATCATGACCTCCGCGGACATCATTTCGGCGCTGGAAAAGCAGTTCGGCGACAAGATCAAGGGCAAGAAAGCGGACGCCATCGACCCGTGGGTCGTGGTCGAGCCGGCCGACCTGCCCGCGCTCTGCCGGTTCTTGAAAACCGATCCAGCCCTGCGCTTCGACTTGCTGAACTGCATCAGCGGCGTCGATTACCTGGAAATCGACCCCAAGAAGGTCGCCAAGGCCGGCTTCGAGCCGCACCTGGAAGTCGTCTATCACCTGTCCAGCTTCACGCACAAGCACCGTTTTGTGGTGAAAGTCCTGTTGCCGCGCTGGAAGGACGGCAAAGCCGGCGAGTTGCCCGAGGTGCCCTCCTTGGCTTCGCTCTGGGGCACCGCCGACTGGCACGAGCGGGAGACTTACGACCTGTGCGGCATCCGCTTCACGGGCCACCCCGAGCTGACGCGCATCCTGCTGTCGGACGACTGGGAAGGGCATCCGTTGCGGAAGGACTACGAATTCCCGCTGGAGTACCACGGCATTCGGGGACGGTAGATTCTCGACGAATGAGGAGACTGGACTCAGTGTCTGAACGATTGCCGACCATTGCCGGTCGATCCATTCAGGCTATGGGGTTGGCCCTCATCTTGTCGATGGCCGTCGCCTTGTGGAAAAATCCCAGCGGGACCATCGAGCTGTTCCCGCTCGTTCTGGTCGTTGCCGGTTGGTCGGTCGAACGGCGACACCGACGCGCTGTGGGGTGGGCGTTCGCATTGCTGTTCGTCTACTGCTTGATGCACAGCATGGCGATTGTGACAGCAGCAACGATCGGATTCACTCCGCCGGGACCTGGCACCGCCGGCCCCGGCACTATGAGAGTGACCTGCACTCCTGGCGACGAGGCGTCGGTGATCGGCCGCCTTTTTGTTTTCGGGATTTGGAGCACGGCCAACCTTCTGATGCTCAGCGCGCTTCTCATGAAAAACTTCGCCAACAGCAGTGCTGCCGAAGTTCCGGAGCAATAATCGATGGCCGCCGACAACGACCCGCCGCCGCTCAGACGCAGCCGCCGGGACTTCCTGGTGGGAGCCGGCGCCGGCTTGGCGGTTGTCAAGCTGCCCGAACTCGCCTGGTCGTATGTCAGGCCGACTGCCGCTCATCAGGTTTCCTATGCGCAGTGCGGCGAAGACCTGGTCGCCCGCTGGTTGTTGAGCGCTTTCAAGATCTTCGAGCCGACCTACCTGGACATCGGTGCTGGCGATCCGATTGAGCTGAGCAATACGTACCTTTTCTACTTGCAAGGCAGCCGGGGCACATTGGTCGAACCGAATCCGGAGTTGTGCCGATTGGAGCGGCAGACCCGGCCTGGGGACAAGGTCGTGGAGGCAGGCATCGGTTTCGGCACGGAAACGGACGCGGATTACTACATGATGACCGACCACCGCTTGAACACTTTCTCGAAAGACGAAGCGGAATTGGTGGAGAAGAATTTCAAGGGGGCGGTGCGCCTCACCAGCGTCGTCAAGAAGCCGCTCAAGGACGTCAACAAGGTCATCGCCGAGAATTTCGACCGGGCGCCCAATTTCGTGTCCATCGACGTGGAAGGCCTGGACCTGGCCATCCTGAAGACCTTCGATTTCGAGCGCTATCGGCCCGAGGTGTTTTGCGTGGAAACCCTCGCGGTCGGGTCGAGACACACGCTTCCGGACGTCACCGAATTCATGACCGCGCACGGTTATTTGGCGCGGGCGGCCACTTTCCCCAACACCCTCTATGTCGATAGTAAGAAATGGGGAACTCCCCAATAAATCGGGGGGGGGCGGCGCGGACAAGATGCAATGCTGCACGGAGTGCGGCGGTCAGTAGCAACCGCGAAAGGGTGTGCGGCTTGAGAACTTGTGGAAATCCGATTGAACTCCGTCCGACGAGATGACCCATGTCAACAGCGACCCTGCCGGTCTTGGACCCCACCATCATCGAGTTCGACGTCCGCACCGACGAGATGCTCGTCAACATGGGGCCGCAGCACCCCAGCACGCACGGCGTCCTGCGCCTGGTGCTGCGCACCGACGGCGAGGTGATCTCCGAGGTCATCCCGCACCTCGGCTACCTGCACCGCTGCGCCGAGAAGATCGGCGAGAACGTCACGCCGATCCAGTACATCCCGTATACCGACCGCATGGATTACCTCGCCGGGATGAACATGAACCTGGCCTATTCGCTGGCGGTCGAAAAGCTCTGTCAGATGAAGCTGCCGGACAAGGCGCTCGTCATCCGGGTCATCATCGCCGAGATGAACCGCATCGCCAGCCATCTGGTGGGCATGGGCGCTTACGGACTCGACCTCGGCACCTTTAGCCCGTTCCTCTACGCCTTCCGCGAACGGGAAATGATCCTCGACCTGTTCGAGGAAGTGTGCGGCGCTCGCCTCACCTATAGCTACATCACCATCGGCGGCGTCCACGACGACCTGCCCGACGGCTGGGTGGACAAGTGCCAGAAGTTCATCGATTACCTGAAGCCGCGCATCGAGGAATATCACACCCTGCTGACGCGGAACCAGATCTTCATCAAGCGCACCGCCAACCTGGGCATCATGTCCAAGGAAACCGCGCTGAGCTACGGCTGCACCGGGCCGGTGCTGCGCGGCTCGCTCGACGCCAGCAAGGGAGATACGGCCTGGGACCTGCGCAAGACCGAACCCTATTGCGGCTACGAAACCTACGACTTCAAGGCGATCATTCCGCCCTTCGCCGAAGCGCCGCCGGAAGCGGTCCTCGGCGACGCCTGGCATCGCTTCTACGTCCGGATGCTCGAAGTCCTGGAAGCGATCAAGATCGTCGAGCAGGCGCTGCGCCGCTACCGGCCGCTGCGCGAGGAAGGCGACAAACTGCGGACGGAGTTCGAGCGCAAGCAGAACATGCTGTCCGCCGAGGACAAGAAAAAAGAAGAAGCGAAGCTGAACGCCGAGTTCAAGACCAAGTATTCGCACCGCCTGGCGCCGCCGACTCACTTGCCGCCGGGCGAAGCTTACATGGAAACCGAAGCACCGCGCGGCCAGATGGGCTTTTACGTGGTCGCCCGGCCGGCCAAGGACGCCGTGCCGTTGCGCGTCCGGGCACGCTCGTCCTGTTTCTGCAACCTCAGCGTCACGAACGAGATTTGCAAGGGGTGCCTGATTGCCGACATCCCGGCCATCGTCGGCAGCCTCGACTTCGTCATGGGTGAAGTGGACCGCTGATGCCTTGACCTCGGCGAGCGGGGGCGTCAGCCGCCCGAGGAAAACCTCGGGCGGCTGACGCCCCGCTTTCTTTGATGAGAGAGTCTCATGCCCTTCGACCCCTATGCACCGCCACCAATGCTTACCGCCGAGTTGACCGGCATCGGCGGCCGGATCAAGCAGCTTCCGGAAGACTTCGACGTGGAGGAAATTCCGGCTTACGAGCCGTGCGGCAGCGGCGATTACCTCTATCTCTGGATCGAAAAGCGCGCACTCGGCGCGGAGTACTTTGTCCGTCAGCTGGCGCGCAAGCTGGACATTCCCGTCGGAGAAGTGGGCACGGCCGGCTTGAAGGACCGGCATGCCGTCACTCGCCAGATGGTGTCGGTGCCGCTCCGGGTGGAAGGTCTTCTGGATCGAGTCAACGGCGACGGGATGACGCTGCTGAAAACCGGCCGGCACGACAACAAGCTCAAGCCGGGCCATCTGCGCGGCAATCGCTTTCGCATCCTGGTGCGCGACCCGGTTCCGGCAGCGGCCGACCGCTTGCCCGCGCTGCTCGAACGCCTGAAGACGCACGGCCTGCCCAACTACTATGGACCGCAGCGCTTCGGTCACGACGGCGAAACGCTCCGCATCGGCCTGGCCATGTTAAGCTCCCCAGCGAGCCGGTCGCGTAAGCGGCCGGAGTCAACTGCCGGTTCGCCGGCGCTGCCTTCGGGGGGCTTACGCCCCCCGCTCGCCATGCCGCGTTCGCCGTTTATGCGCAAGCTGGCCCTGTCGGCGGCGCAGTCGGCCCTGTTCAATCAATACCTGGCGCGGCGGCTGACCGATGGCCTGCTCCGGCAAGTTCTGGCCGGCGATGTGATGTCGAAACGGCCATTCGGCGGCATGTTCGTGGCGGTCGACTTGCCGACGGAGCAACAGCGGTTCGAGGCCGGAGAGACTGTGCATGCCGGTCCGATCTTCGGCCGCAAGACCTTTCGCGCTGCCGCCGTCGCCGCCGAGCGCGAGGCCGCCATCTTGCAGGAAGCCGGCCTGACGCTTGCCAGCTTTGAAGGGTTCGGCAAGCTGGTCCAGGGCACCCGCCGGCATAATCTGGTCTTCGCGGAAGACCTGGCCGCCAGCGCCGAACCGGACGGCATCCGCCTGAGCTTCACCCTGCCCGCCGGCAGCTATGCCACCGTGCTGCTTCAGGAAATCATGAAATCCCAGCTGGCGGACGCCGATGCCGGCGATTGAAAACCCGTTTTTCAGCTGCAATTTCCCGGTCGCAGCTGCGCTTCTGCCAGCGTGCCTGCGCGCTTTCCGAAAAAATTCTTGAAGGCCCTCGCCAGCTGTCTGGCCGAAGTGTCGGCTGGACCGGAAATCGACGCAGCTGGTCTGGCGGCAGCGCGAATCGCCCCATGAACGCTGAACAGCTGCACGGCGCCGTTCGGGACGGATGTACAGAATCGAGGGTGCCGGCTGTAGCGGCTGCACCGTCCGGAAGGGCGCAATCGCGGCCGCGCGGTTTCACAAAAACTTGACGCCGAAAACTCCCTTGCGCGACAATCCAACGGTGGGGAATCCAGCACCCCGCTTGGGTCTGCATGCTAGGGGGAATCGCGTGGTCAACATTGTCGCCGACTGCACCGTCTCGGAAAAGATCTTGCTCGCCGCCTTCGAACTCGAGGAAGAGGGGCAATCGCCGTTCAGCGCGGAGGCGCTCATCGTCAAGAGCTGGCAGAAGTTCCCGAAAGCCTTCGGGCTGAAGGGCTATGCCGACCAGTATCCGGACTCGAACAAAATCCTGTCCAGCGTCATGGGGGAGAAAGGACTGACCCGTCGCGGCTGGCTGTCGAAGATGGGCCAGAAGCTCTACACCATGACCCGGGAAGGCCGACAGATGGTCCGCAAGCTGGGCCACGAGGAAGAAGCCGCTCCGGCCGAGCGCGCCTCCAAGCCGAGCCGCGACCAGGAGAAATTCCTGCTCGGGCTGCTCGGCAGCCCGGCCTTGGAAAAGTACCAGCAAGGACTGAAACTCGAACTGACCTTCGCCGACGCCTGCAAGTTCTGGGGCATCAGCGAGAACCTGCGCGGCGAAGCACTCGACGCCCGGATGGACCGCTTGCGGGCCGGCCTGACCGAGATGGACCGACTAGTCGGCACCAGCGGCATCGATCTGAGCAACGGCCGCAACATCGGCAAGGAAGAGATGCGCTCGATTCACAAGGTCGATGAGTACCTCTCGGAGCGCTTCGGCCGGCATCTGAGCTTGCTGCGCAATCGCGGCGAGCGAAACTGATCGTATGCTCGTTGCCAGGCTCCGCCTGGGAACGCACCGACGCGCGGCGCCGCTTCGCTGAAGCGCCCGCGACGCGATTTGCATGCGGCGGTTGAGATAAGGATTCCGACTGATGCTGGCCTTCGAGGCAGAGCCTCGAAGGCGCCGCGTTCCCAGGCATAGCCCTGGGAACGCGCATAGCAGCATCAGCCGAGCCGGAGTGCGAGAAGGTATCACCGGTTGAATCGGGATAGGGGGGAGCCTCGCGGCTCCTCCCCTCAGGGCAATCGCATCACTCCTGCCTGCTGAATTATTCGCCCGACCCTTGACTTTCGACAAGTGTACAGCGAATCATGCTCCTCGGATTCGCCCGGAAA
>JAGVLI010000196.1 GCA_020054355.1 Planctomycetales bacterium
GGGTCGGGCTGCCGGCCCGGCAGCCGGCGCCGGTCGAGTAGGCCACCGCCGTCATCCTCGAAAAGGAACTGACGCCGGACAAGCTGCGCCGCATCGAGATTCGCTTGCCCGACCGCCAGCTGGTGCTGGTGCGCGAGGGTGGCCCCAAGGGCGACTGGTCGTTGCCCGGCAAGTGGTTGACGCGGCCGCAAGCCGTCCAGGAACTGGTGACGTTGCTCACCGGATTGCGCACCCGCTTTGCCGCCACTCCCATCAATCAGCTCGATGACCTGAACGCTGCGGGTCTGGACAAACCGGCGGTCACGGTGCTGCTGCAAACCCAGGATGAGCAGGGCAACAAGAAGGACTATCGGCTCACTTTCGCCGAGCAACCGGGCCAGGACAACCGCTTCTCCCGCGCCGTCTATCTCCGTCTCGCGGAACAGGATGGCAAGGAATTTCGCGACATGCCCGAAGCAGTCCGCCTGTCGCCCGGCGTCATCGGCTTGCTGGATCGGCCGCTAGAATACTACCAGCAACGCCGACTGTTCCCCAGCGAGCGCGTGGCCAAGGCCCCCGATTCGCAGGAGAAGATCGAAAAGCTGACCGCCCAGGCCATCACCACCAAGAACCCGGCCGGCACGGTGTCGCTAGCGCGCAAGGACCAGGACTGGGAACTGAAGGAGCCGACCCGCGACCGGCCCGACCCGGAGAAGCTGCAAACGTTGCTGGGTGCAGCGCCCGACATCTGGGCCGAGCACTTCGTCGCCAAGCCGAAAGACCTGGCGGAATACGGCCTCGACAAGCCGGAGCAGACCCTGAGCGTGACCCGCGCTGACGGCCAGACCGTGACGCTGCTCATCGGCAAGGAATCGCCGCGCAAGGAAGAACGCCGGGTGCAGCGGCCGCAGATGCCATTCGGCCCCCCCATGCCGCCCGGCATGGACACGGTCGTCGATCGGTTCCGCTACGCCAAGCTGGAAGGCAACGATCAAGTCTTCGAGATCAAGGAAGAGAAGCTGAAGGACGTGTTCGCCGGGCTGGATGCCCTGCGCGACAGCCGGCTGGCCCGCTTCCAGGCGGGCGACGTGCAGCGCGTGGAGCTGAAGTACAAGGACGTGGACCTGGTCCTCCTCAAGAAGGACGGCAAGTTCCGCCTGGAAAAGCCCTTCGACAGCGATGCCGAGAGCAGCAAGGTCAACGAGTTGCTCGACAAGTTGGCGCAAGCCGAAGCCAAGGGCGTGGACATCATCGACAAGGGCGCTGCCAAGGACTACGACCTGGAGCCGCCCGCCGGCACCGTGGCGCTGACCGTCGAGGAGGAAACCAAGAAGGCCGACGGCGAGAAGGAGAAGAAGACCCGCATCGTCAAATTCGAGATCGGCAAGCACGCCGGCGACCAGAAGAAGCTGTACGTGAAGGTGGATGGCTGGCCGCGCATCAACGCCGTCGGCGACGACCTGCTGAAGCTGGTCGATCGGCCGGCGCTGGCTTATCGCGGCCGAAGCGTCTTCGACTTGGCTGGCAAATCGATCGAACAGATTGAAGTCCAGCGCGGCGACGAGAAATACGCCCTGAAGCAGACCGACGGCAAATGGCAGCTGACTGCCCCGGTCGCCGCCGACGCCGACGGCGACAAGGCCCGCCGCCTGGCCGACGACCTGAAAGACCTCAACGTCGTCGAGTACGTCACGGATACCCCGAAGGACGAAGACCTCGACAAGCTCTACGGCCTGGCCAAGCCGGCGCTGTCGGTCACATTGCAGCCGGGCGGCGAGGCGAAGCCCATGACCATGCAAGTCGGCAAGCAGCGCGAAGGCAAGCCAGAGTTTTTCGCCCGGCTGGCCGGCGTGCCGCGCGTCTTCGTCATCGGCAAGCCGGTGCGCGATCAGCTGGACCAGCCATCGCTGGCGCTGCGGCCGACGCAACTCTGGCAGCTGTCGCCCGGCGACATCGCCGCCATCAAGATCAAGAAGGGCGAGGAGCCGGAATATACTTTGCAGCGCGAGCTGGCCGCCTGGAAGCTGACTGGCCCCTTCGACGCCACCGTGCGCAAGGAAGAGGCGGAAGGCATCGTGGCGCCGTTGTCGCGGCTGAAGGCCGAGAAGTACGCCGCCCATAGTCTCAAGGATGCCAAGGACACCGGCCTGGACAAACCGCAGCTGACGGTCACGCTGCGGGAAGCCGCCCCGGAAGACGCCAAGGACAAGGCCAAGGAGCGGGTGCTGCTGCTGGGCAACAAGGCCGCTCAGCAAGAGCCGCCGGCCTACTACGCCAAGCTGGCCGACAGCGACGCGGTCTTCCTCCTGCCCGACAACCTCTTCGACACGGTCAACCGCGGCGCGCTCGACCTGCTCGACCGCCAGCTGCTATCGCTGGACCTGAAGGCCATCAGCCAGATTCGCGGCGTCGGTCCCACGGGGCCGGTCGTGCTGGACCGCAAGGACGACACCTGGCAGGCAACCGCTGGCGAGCTGAAGTTCACGCCGGATCGGCGCAAGGCCGAGTCCATCGCGGGCGTCTGGGCGCTGCTCCGCGCCGACAAGTTCGCCGCCTACGGTCCCAAGGTCGAGTGGGCCAAGTACGGCCTGGACAAGCCCGCCTTCACGGTCACGGTCAAGCTCAAGCCCGCCGACCCCAAGGACAAGCCGGTGGAGCATGTCCTGGCCCTGGGCAGTCCGGTCGAGGGCAAGGCGCAGGAACGCTATGCCAAGCTCGACGACCGGCCCGGCGTCTTCGTCCTGGACCGGGCCTACGTCGAAGACCTGAACTGGACGCACCTCGACCTCGTGGACCGGACGCTGCTGGAACTCGATGGCAAAGCGATCACCGCCCTGCTGCGCAAGATGGGCGAGCAAGAGCTGGAGATCGCCAAGACCGGCGACGGCTGGAAGATCGTCAAGCCGGAAGCACACACCGCCGACGGCCCGGCGCTCGAGAAGCTGTTGCAGCAGGTGGGCCGGCTGCGAGCCACGCGCATCGTCGCCTACCCGGTCAAGGACGCCAAAATGTTCGGCCTGGACGACCCGGCCGCCGTCATCACCTTGCGTCAGGGGGACGGCGAGGGCAAGAAGGACGTGGTCCTGAAGATCGGCGAGGTCGCCGACCAGGGACCGCAGACCGCCGGCGACCGCTTCGCGCTGGTCGAGGGCGGCGA
>JAGVLI010001088.1 GCA_020054355.1 Planctomycetales bacterium
GCGTGCGCGGCCTGATGCACGGTGCCGTCTGGCCCTGTGTCGGCGGCGCGGTGCTGGCGCTTTTGGGAGCATGTCTCTTCCTGACTGTCTACGTCGATAGCGCCACGAGTATTCAGCGCAGCCCGTTGATGGCGCTGGCCGTCGCTCTCGGAATGCTGCTGCAACTGGCCGCCCTGCTGGCCTTCGCGATCGGCAACGTGCTCTTCCTGATCTGTCTGCGCGGCATCGCGGTCTTTTTTCAGAAGCCGCGCCTGGCGCAGCACCTGCTCATCTTCCTGATTGCGGTGCCGATCGTCTTGTTGCTGTTCGGCCTGGGTGCGGTCCTGGCGACGGTGATCCTGCGTAGTGCGTTGCGGGACAGCGATGCGTTCTCGGTGATTTGGGGCCTGCTCTGGAACGGCGTTCGGTTGACGATTCACCTGGCAATGGCAGCCTGGGGGTTCCTGTTAGTCCAGCAACTGCGCGGGACGATGGACCGCGCGGCGGAAGGTGGGTCGGTGGAAACGGCGTGAAAACCGAGAAAAATGCGCGGATACTCAGTTCAGCTTCAGTCGCTGGCCCAGGGCCGCAAGCAATTCTTCGAGGGTTGCAAACACCGGAATGCCATAGCGAGCGCAAACCACTTCCACGTTCCCTTTGCGCCAGTACCCATCCGGGCAACAGACCAGCAATTTCCCAGAGCGAGCGAACAAGCCGAGTTCGAGCAAGGTGATTGGCGCCTTGGTTGCTGGTGCAAAGTACATGGCGATCACGGTGGCCCGTTCCTGGGCGGCCAATTCCCATTCCACCTGTTCGCGAAACTGGGGATTGTGAATCGACTGCGCCCAGGTGGCGTCCCACGCTTCGCGACGCGGATTGAGAATGGCCACATCGAGGTCGGCAAGTCCGGAGACCACGAGCGATTGCCAATCCTCGGCCTGCCCCATTTCGATGGACCCGGCCAGGAAGACGCTGAGAGCCAGCATGTCGGTGGGAAGCGGCGCCGGTGGTTTGAAAATACGCTGCATCGTCCGGTTAGCTCCGAAACCGCACGGGCTGCAAAGACGAATCGTGCGTTTGTTGCAAGAAACGCAGGCCCTGTTTGAAGACGCCGCGCGGTGCCCAGCGCAAATGGCCGGCCCAGGTCGGCCAGTCTTCATCGCGGAACCAGGCAATGTGCGCCATCGCGTAGCCCAACATCGGCTCAGACAGATATTCGGGACGGCGAAGTCTCGTTCCAGGCCAGTAGTGCAACTCGCCAGTCGATTTTCGCGGATTGTTGGCCAGGAAGACGCCAAAGCCGTGATAGGCCGCCGTCAGGTCGGTCAGCAGTTCGTTGTCGAAGGCGTCCGCGTCGAGGCGACCCTGCCCCAGCAAGAGTTGATGAGCGAGTTCGTGCGCCATCGTGCCCACCAGGTCCGCCGGGCGATCCAGAGTGCTCCGCTCCAACCGGATCACTCCCTTCCGCCACCGTTCCTTGGCGCCCGACCACTTCCCGGTGGCGAAGCCCGAAATCGGATCGAAATGGTCAAACTTCTCGGGCTCGATGTCGTCCCCAGCGCCTGACCACGTCCCGGCGGCGAAGCCCGAAGTCGGATCGAGATGATTGAACAGCTCCAGTTCAACATCGTCCTCGGCCACGCCCATGTACTCGCAAACCCGGCTAAACATCCGTCGGGCGGCCTGCGGCGAACCGTCCCAGTCGTCCGGAAAGAACTCCGGGGTCGGCAGGACGACGGCGCGCTCGAGCATGATGTGCAAGCCGAATTGCTTGACCAACCAGGCAAGACGCTTTTCCACCCATTGTTTGGCGGATGGATCGCACGGACAAGTGGGACGAAACCAGCCGAACATGGCGAACTCCGATATAAGGCCCAACCGCACACGGCGTGAAACTGCTATATAGTTCCTCTACGCCTTGGTCATCGCCCGGTAACGCCGGTCCATTTCCTCCGGCGACACATCGTCCTTGTGGGTCGCGATGGTCCAGACGTGGCCGAACGGGTCGGTCAGCGTGCCGGTGCGGTCCCCGTAGAATTCATCCTTGATCGGCCGCTGCACCTGGCCGCCCGCCGCGACTGCCTGGTTGAACACCGCATCCACATCTTCGACGTAGAGGAGAATACTCACCGGCGTGCCGCCGAGCGATTTCGGGCTGCGATAGCCCATGTCCGGATGTTCCTCGGCCAGCATGAGGATCGAATTGCCGATCTTGATTTCGGCGTGGCCGATCTTGCCGCTGGTGTCGGCCATGCGAAACAATTCCGTGGCGCCGAACGCCTGCTTGTAGAAATCAATGGCACGGCCTCCATCCTGCACGATCAGGTAGGGCGTCGCCGTGTGGTAGCCGTCGGGGATGGGTTTGACTGCCATGTCCGTACTCCGTTACGCAATGGTGAGACCAACTTGCCCATTGTCGGGCATTTGTAGCAGGTTTGCCGCGAACGCACCACCGTAGGTCGAGGCGGCGTTCAACTGTCGCCGCCGAGTTGCACCAGGAAGGCCAGTTGCTCCAGTTGCACGGTCAAGTCCACCGAAACCAGGCTGACGCCCGCTGGCACGCGCACCACCGTGGGCGCGAAGTTGAGGATGCCCCGGATGCCGGCGGCTGCGAGTACATCGGCCACGGATTGGGCGGCCTCCGCCGGCACCGTCAGCAGACCGAGTTCTGCCCCTTCAGCGGTCACCACCGCTGGCAGGTCATCGCGTGCTCGGATGGTCAGTCCGTCGATCTGTTGACCCACCTTGGCGGGGTCCGTGTCGAACAGGGCCACGATGCGAAAACCCTGCTGCTGGAAGCCACGATAGCGCAAGAGCGCTCGAGCGAGGTTGCCGACGCCGACCAGCACCGCTTTCCACTCGCGGTCGACGCCCAACGTGTGCCGGATGGCGGTCATCAACTCGCGCGTCGGGTAGCCGATGCCGGGCTGGCCGAGGTGCCCAAGGTAGGCCAGGTCTTTACGCACCTGGGCGTCGGTCAGTCCCAGCGCTTCGCCCAGTTGCGAGCTGGAGACCTTGAGCGCGCCGTCGCGCAGCAGCTCTTCCAGGCGGCGCAGGTAGAGGCTCAGCCGGCCGACGCTGGCTCGCGACAGCCTCGCTTCCGTGCCGTTCGCCTCGCGGGATAAATCGCCCTTGCTCATGAAATGCCATCCGTTGCCGGTGGGCCGATCCGGTTTTTCCAGTTTAGGCGGCTGGCGCACAGTGGTCAACGCAAAGGCGAGTGCTGCTTCCAGGCACTGCTGGCCCGTGGGTCACGATTCCAATCGTGAGAAATTCCACGGTCTGTCACGATTGGAATCGTGACCCACGGGCCAGCAGTCACTTGATTTGCCACTAGGCGCGCTGCAGCGCCAGCAGCGAACTGGCTGCTTGATATATTCAGGGAAGAAAGCACCCTCGACTTCCTGGAAAACGGAGGCCAGCACCATGACTCCACGAACCGAAATCGAAATCGTCGAACGACTGCCGAGCTTGCCGCCGCGACCCGCC
>JAGVLI010000848.1 GCA_020054355.1 Planctomycetales bacterium
ATTGGCGGCGAGTGCCGCCTGCCCGGCGAGCGCCGCCCCGCCAACCCGCCTGCCGAGAACGAGTAGACCCCCACGAAGAAAGCCGAACGGCCGGGACCGCAAGTCCCGGCCGTTCGGCTTTGATTCTGTCGTTGATTTGGTTACTTCTTCTTGTCGCCGCCCGCCGGCTTCTTGGCGGCGGCAGTGGGAGCGGCGCCCTTCTTGTCGGCTGCGGCGGGAGCAGCGCCCTTCTTGGCGCCAGCGGCGGGGGCGCCAGCAGCCGGAGCGGCCCCGGCGGCAGCGCCTTCCTCGGTGGCCGCCTCTTCCTTGGCCTTCTTGACCTTCTTGATGACCACCTTGATGACGCGCACCTTCGGCAGGCCAAAGGGGCTGCGGCCTTCCTTCCAGCGTTCCTCGTCCTGCAACACCTTGACCCGCTCGGCGCGGGTCAGGACGTTGCGGGCGCGGACCAGCGAATTCTTGCGCCGCAGGCTTTTATCGATCGACATGGCTGGGGTTCCTTCGCGGGGACAGCGTCGTAAAGGGATCATGATAAAGACGGCGCTGGCCGCTGACAAGAGGTTCTCAGCGCGGGATGGGGGACGCCGCTTCGGGTAGGTCCGGCGAGCCGAGCCGGACCCGTCCCAGCGGAATCAGGATGTCTTTGCAAAGTCCGGGCGCCGCTCGGCTCGCGGCACCTACCCGCTCGGCCAGGCTTACGACCGTTGCTTGGCCTGGCGGATGGCGTCCGCCAGTTCCTCGGCGCGCTGCGAGCCGATCAGCAGCCGAGCGCCGTCGGCCAATTCCAGCTGCACGCCCCGATTGCCGCGCGCGTTGTACGCCTGGCCCTTGCCGAACATGCCGCGGCGGATGCCCCAACCGCCGTATTCGACGATCGGCTGGTAGGTCCGGGCTTCCCACGAACGGATGTCGTCCAGGAAGATCGCTCGATCGACGAACGGTGAGAAGCGCACGTGCAGCTGGCGGTCATCGACCGTCACCCGCAGTTTCATGCCGAAGAGCAGGCCGCCGACCAGTGCTGTCGTCAGGGCGGAAACGACGCCGGCAACGATCAGGCCATCGACGGGGACCGGCTGGCCCGTCAGGTACAGAGGGCCGAAGATCGCCCCAACGGCGAGCGCGAAGCAACCCAGCGTCAACCAGAACCAGACGGGCGAAAACGACTGCTCTTCCTCGAATCGGACCATGTGCGCGGTCATGAATGGCAAGCCTCCGTGGCCTCTTCCTGTTATTCGACCGCCACGGGCCGGCATTTCCTGCTTGCCCGCGCCCACCGGCCCGATATAATTCGAGCAATCCTCCAGCGGATACTCCACAGGGCGCCGTGGCTTCCGGTCCCTCCAATACGATTGCCGGAATTGGCTGCACTTCGCCGCCGCGCGCCGCCTCACCTTCAGGCAATCGATTTTCTCCGCGAACCCAAAGCGAACCACCATGCGCTGGCAGCAACTCGAATTCCTCGGCAAGGGACTGTTTCTCGGCCTGCTCCTGTACACCGCGTTGCAGCACCCGGCGCGGGCCGACCTGGAGCTGCAAGGCTGGTGCCTGCTCGGCGGCCTGGCCATCTGCCTGGCCGTCGCCGCCTTCCTGCGCCTCAAGCAGGGCTACCAGATCAAGGGCCGTTACCTGACCTTCATCCTGTTTCTCTTGCTGGAAAGCCCTGCCCTGACCTACCTCGGCATCCTCGGCGGCATGACGCTGGCCGCCTGCCTGATCCCCCGCCGCGCCGAGCAAGCCTGGCTGCTGCCGGCCACCCTCGTCGGTGGTGTGCTCGTCGGCTTGGGTTTCGCTTGCTTCCGGCTCATCCACCATCGCTGGACGCGCATCGGCATCAGTCTGGCGCTGGCCTTGACGCCGGTCGTCACCGTCCTCGCCTGGCAGTACTTCAACCCCAGCTTCCTCGCCGATGATCCCCGGTCGGTGGGCATTCAGCTGCTCCTGGGCATCCCCTTCTTTTACCTGTTGACCTTCGCGGGCCGGGGCGAGGAGTCGGAGGTCGAGATCGGCGCTATCTGCGCTACGTTAGCCCTGGGCCTGTGGCTCTGGCAGCCGTTGCCGAACTTCAAGACGGTCGCGATCCTGGTGCCGGCAGCGCTTTACCTCTTGTACACGACCCGGATGCTGCCGCAATTGCGGCTGTTCAAGCATATCCTGCGCGGGCTGAGCCATCTCGGCGCGGGCCGGCACCGCCAGGCGTTGCAAGTCTTTCGCCGCGCCATGGAGCTGGATCCCCAGAACAAGCGGGCGCGCGACGGCCTCTGGGCGGTGCATCGCTCCATCGACCTGCCCCAGGCGGCGAAAGACCCCTCGCTGGCCAACCTGATCGACGCCGGCATGTGCCTGGACCGCGCCGGCTCGCTGCTGATCGAGGCGAAGCCGACGCCCGAACAGCTGAAGGAAGCGGAGAACCTGCTCGAATTCGTGCTGAACCAGCGGCCCCAGCAACGGCCTTCGGTCCTCTACTGGCGCAGTATCGTCCATCTCAAGACCGACCAGCTGGACCAGGCCCAGCAGGAGTTGACCGAAATCCTCGAACCGCCGGCCGAAGGTGTCGATCCGCGCGTGGCAGCCGACCGCGAAACGATCCTGCTCCGCGCCTGGCAGCTCGCCTTGCTGTTGCACCCGGAAATGCAGAAGCGCGTCGGCGCGCCGCAGCTGGCGATTCCCGGCCGGCGCATGGAAGCCATCGCCGCCATCGAGCGCCGACTGACCGAGAAGCCCGACAATCCGCCGGCCTGGGACTTGAAGCGTTTGCTTTACGCCAGCATCACCGAGGAAGAATACAAGCAAAAGGCGGGCACCGGCACCGCGAACGACTTCGATCACGCTTACGTCCAGCAACTGGGGCAAGCGCTGATCTCGGACCCCAGCCGCTGGCAGCGCGGCGCGGAGTTCCTGCGCATGGCGGTGCGGGGCCTGTTCGCGCAAGCGCCTTCGATCTACGTCCAGATCGCCCGCGCCGCCGACCAGGCCGCCCAGCCCGACGCCGCCTGGCACTACTACCGCCAAGTGCAGCAGATCGGCCGCCAGGTGGGAGCGGCCAACCTCCCCGACGAGGACCGCAAACTCTACTTCTCCACGGTCAAGATGCTGGCCGAAGAGGCCGCCCGCCGCGACGACCTCGACGCCGCCATCGACAGCTACGCCCTGCTCACCCAGAGCGAGACCGGCACCATCGAGACGCTGCGCACCCTGGCCGTGCTTTACGAACGAAAGAAGGACGTCTTCAACGCCCTGCGCGTCACCGAGAAGGCGCTGGTCTACAACAGCAGCGATAAAGACCTGCTCGAAAAGAAGGATAAGTACTACTACTCGGTTTTCCCGCAGGACCTCAAGCCGCACCTGGAAGCGATCAAGAACTGGTTCGACGTGGCTTACTGCCTGAAAAAGTCGTCGGGCATCCTGAACGCCAAGAATGCCGACCTGGACATGATCGACTGGGCGCTGCACCTGGCGATGATCGCCAGCGTGGTGCAACCGAGCAGCATCTCCGCCAAGGTGCTGGAAGCCCGGGCGCGTCTGCGAAAAGGCGAGCGCGACTCAGCGCTGCAAATCTTCGAGGACCTGCGCGAGCAGAAACCGGAATCGTTCCCATCCGGCGACGACGAGGAAGCCTGGTACCTGGCGCAGCGACTGCTCGGCGACCTCTATCTGAACGAAGTGTCCCGGCCGGACCTGGCCGTCGGCTGCTACCTGGATTTCCGCAAGAGCAGCAAGAGCGGCGCGGATACACTCTACAAGCTAGGGCAGGCCTACGAAGCCACCGGCGACGCGGCCAAGGCGGCGAAGTTTTACGAAGCGGTCACGTCCTACGAAGGCCATCCGCTGGCCTACGACGCCCGGCAGGCGCTGTATCGGGTCAAAGGTGGCTGACGTTTTCGCCGGCTTGCGGCTTCGTACATTTCGAGGAGTCGTCCATGCCGCTATACCGCCAGTTTTTCCGCTTCGTCCTGATGGCGGTCCTGCTCGTTGTGGGTCGCGATGCCGCGAACCTGTCCGCGCAAGAACCCAAACTGCCCGAAGACTTGAAAGACCTGAACCTCGAAGCATTCGGCATCAAGCCGGTTGTTGCCCAAAAAGACCCGAAGACCGGCTTCATCATCGGCGGCAAGAATAGCGCGGATTTGATTCGTTCGCTGACCGAAATCAACGGCAGGTCGATCGCGCAGCTGGAAGCCCTCATGCGCCCGCAGCAGGGCAGTGATTCCGAGGAAACCTCGACGGCCGGCTTCCTGGGGCCGACGGAAAGCTTGCTCGACATTCTGGCGGAGGACAACCGCTACGTCGTGGACGAGCTGCAGCTAACCCACCAGGGCCTGGCCTTGCCGCTGCGCGTCATGGGTGCCGCCGGCGGCTACGAGGACCGGCCGCAACAATTCCGCTATCATGGCCGGCGCTTCGAGGTGCGGACGATCTCGTACAAGGGCTTTCAGTTCTCGCCGTTTGGCGACCGCACTTCCACGTCGCAGGACGCCGTCGTCAAAAACCTGGAGAACGGCCAGGAGATCGGTTACAGCCTGCTCGTGCCGCAGATGATCGAACGCTACGGCTTCTACGAAGGCAAGGCCACGAAGTACCGCGTCGAGCCTCGCCAGATTGTAGCGGTGTTCGATTTTCTGAAAAAGCCGACACAAATGTTCGATGCCGCGCCTATCGCCGACGAGATTCTGTTCCATGTGAAGTCGAACGCACCGGCAGAAAGGATGCCTCGTTGGAGAATGATCGCCTTGACGGCCTTTGCCGTTGCCGTCATTACCTCGATCGTATTGCTCGAATTGCGCTACCGACGCAGCAAACCCAGGTAGGTTTCTGGTCTCGGAGCGATCGATTCAGCAAGCCGAAAAACACATAGCAGATCACCGCTCCCACCACCGCCATCGACAAGCCCCAGGCCATGACCCGGTTGAACAGCCGGCGGCGGTCCTCGGTGGCCGGCGCGCTGGCGATGCAGAGCGCGCCCAGCGTCGAGATCGGCGATGAATCGGTCAGGTGGCCGACGACGATGATCGACGACGCCAGCGCCACCGGGTCGCCGCCGCCCAGCTTTTCGATCAGGCCCGGCACCATCGGCAGGAACGCCGGCAGCACCACGCCCGACGTGCTGCTGTACACCAAGATCAAGCTGGACAGTGGGACGGAGAGCTTGACTGGGCGCCAGCGTCAGGCTGGAAAGCCTGACCTACGGCAGTGGCAATTGCGGTTTAGCGATTCGGACGCAAGAGGCCGGCGCTCGACTCGAAGAAGCGCTGCCGGCGCTTCTGCACCTGCGGCGCGGATTCCTTTTGCAGCGCTTGCAGGTCGGCCAGGTTGGCCTGACAGAACGGGCAGGAGACGGTCTTGATGTGGAAGTCGATGTAGTCCGCCTGGTCGGCTTCGAGGACTTGCAGCACGAAGCTGCCGAGCAGTTCCCGGCTGGGACAGCTGAGCCGCTCGCGTCGCCAGATCGCGCCGATGGAATGTTCGCCCCGGTCGCGCTCCTGAATCAGTCCGCGCAAGGTGCGCCGTAACGGCTCCGACTCGCGCAGCGCCTGCTCGACCTGCGCCGTTTCCGCGTCGGCGAGGGCGTCGTCGAGATAGGCCGTCAGCTGGGCGCGGGTGATCTGGGGCATGGTCGTAACCTCGGGTCGTTTAGCCGCGAGCCGGAGGCGAGCGCTGCGTC
>JAGVLI010000284.1 GCA_020054355.1 Planctomycetales bacterium
ACGTCGGCGCTCACGCCCCGACGCTCGCCTGCGCCGACTACGATTGAATCCCCTGAATCACCAGCTCCAGAAACTCCCGGGCGCGCCGCGCCAGCACATCCACGCCTTCCGCCGTCTTCGGCCGAGGAACCGCTGGCGCGAAGATGTTCTCGCAGCACAAGGGCATTGGCCGTCCGCTGAACGCTACCGGGGCCAGCAATCGATAGTGATCGATTTCGCCCAGGCCCGGCCCGCAGTCCTCGTCCTTCGGAAAGAACCGATGGTCCTTGATGGCGAAGCTGCGCACCTCGTCGGCGCACTTCTTGACGTCGGGCAGCGGATCGATCTTATGGTAGTCCATCACGTTGCCGGCGTCGAAGCACACCTTCACGCCCTCGTCGGCAGCCTCTCGCGTGATCTCGGCGCAGGCTGCCCCGGTGCCGGTGTTGCCGCCGTGCTGCTTGACGACGATCAACACCCCGTTGTCGCGCGCGATCGGCCCCAGTTCCTTGAAATTCTTCACCCAGAGCTTGGCGTCGTTGCCCTTGGTGCTGCCCATCGTCAGGATTTGCGGCACCCCGGCGGCTGACGCCTGCTTGATGCGGTTCTTCATCGCCTCGACGCCTTCGGGTGACGGCCCGAACAACATCAGTGGCTCCAATCCCAGGTCACGACATTTCTTCGCCAGCTCCTTGGCCTTGTCGGGTGAAGCATCGCCCGCCAGCACCGAAACGCGCTTGCCGTTGCCGAGTTCGTCGTGACTGGTGCCCCAGGCGACGTACTGGTAGCCCGCTACCTTCAATCCCGTCAGCGCCCGCTCCAGCGGAAAGGCCGCGTAAGGCAGCGTCATGCAAGCCACCTGGAACTTGGTCGGCTTGGATTTATCGACCGCTTGCGCCACTACCGCTCGCGGTTTTGCAATCAGTGCCAGTCCCACCGTTCCCGCTTGCAGAAAATTTCTCCGATTCAACATGGACGTTCTCCTTGGTGAAGGATCGAACGGGCACACTACTTCTTTTCCGCCAGCCGGTTGTACTTCTTCAGAACTTCGCGCAGCCGGTCGTGAGGCAGCGCCAGGACCTTATGGCCGTCGCGGCCGGTCATGGTCTCCGCGGCGACCAGTGCGTTCACGATGGATTCCTCGGTCGCCTGCACCGTGGCGTCGAACAGCGGCGTGATCTTCTCGTTGGACAGCATGGTGAGCTGAGCGTTCTTGCCGTCCTTGGTGGCCGCGCCGGCGTTCGCGGTCGAGAACGCGACGAAAATGTCGCCCGAACCGTTGCCGGCCACGCTGCCCACCCGGCCCAGGCCCAGCGATACCCGCCGGGCCAGGCGTTTCAGCTGGTGCGGCAGCAAAGGCGCATCCGTCGCGACGACGACGATGATCGATCCCGCCTCCTTGGGCCGGAACGTGCCTTCCTGGATTTCCTCGCCGACGGGCACCCCGGCGATCCTGAGCTGATGCCGCACGCCGAAATTGGCCTGCACCAGCACGCCCACGGTGTAGCCGCCCTGCTCTTTCGTCAACTTGCGGGACGCGGTGCCGATGCCGCCCTTGAACTCGAAGCAAGTCATGCCGGTGCCGCCGCCGACGTTGCCTTCCGCCACCGTGCCGCCCTTGGCGCCTTCCAGCGCTTCCAGGGCGTGCTTTTCCTTGACGTGGAAGCCGTTGCTGTCGTTGAGGTAGCCGTCCCAGGTCTCGGCCACGACCGGCAGCGCGAACGCCTGGTGCATCAGCTTGCGTTTCAAGAGCCAGGCGATGGTCGCGTCGCGCACCGTGCCAACGCTGTGGGTGTTGGTAATCAGCACCGGCCCTTCCAGAAAGCCGGACTCCTCGATCCAGGTGGTGCCCGTCATCTCGCCGTTGCCGTTGAGCGAGAACCAGCCGGCGAACACCGGGTCGGCGGAGGTCTTGCCGCGCGGCAAGATCGCGGTCACTCCGGTTCGCACCGGGCCTTTGCCGACTTCCAGCTTGCCATCCCCGGAAATCAGCGTGACGTGGCCGACTTCGATGCCCTTGACGTCAGTGATGGCGTTCAAGTCGCCCGGCGTGCCGTCGAACGGCACGCCCAGTCCACGGGCGCGCGGCTTGTTCTGTGCTGCGGCGGCGGGCATCATCAGCAAGCTCCCAGCCAGGGTGAAAATCCAAAAGGTGCGGCGGCAGTCGATGACCACGGGGATGTCCTTTCGAGCGTGGAGGGCAGGGGCAGGCAACGACTTGTTTCTGTAACACGGCGCGCGCCGCGGAGCGACGCGGATCGCGCAATGGCACGGCCATTGGTTTAGTGTCAATCGCCGCGCGGGTCGTTGGGTCGCGGCTGCGGTGGGCGAAATTCCTACAATGGCCCCAGGATATTCTCGCCACAGGGCAGAGGCTGCCGGTGCTTGCCGCGAACGATCCGTCAGTATTGCGCTGGCGGCTGTGCTTGCTGATGTTCCTGCAATACGCTCCCGCCGGCGCGGTGCTGCCCATGTTCACGCGGCACCTGAAGGAACTTCAGTTCACGCCCGAGGAAATCGGGCTGGCCTGCGCCACACAATCCTTGGCCGGGCTGCTGGCCACTAGCCTGGCAGGTCAACTCGCCGACCGCTGGGTGGCCAGCGAGCGTTGCCTGGCTGCCTTTTCCTTCGGTTCCAGCCTGTTGCTCTGGCTGCTGGCCGACCTCACCACCTTCCCGGCAGTCTTCGGGATTACCCTGGTCTTCTGGCTGCTGATGGTGCCAGCGTTCACGTTGGGCACCTCGTTGTGCTTTCATCATCTGGCCGCCGCCGGCTGCGGGTTCGGACCCATCCGGATGTGGGGCACCATCGGCTGGGTGGCGGCGGTCTGGCTCTTGAGCTTCTGGCTGGATAACCCCGCCGGCCTGGGCTGGCTGCGCGACTGGCTCAAGCCCCTGAGTCCCGCAGCGCGGCTCTCCGACCAGTTCCGTCTGGCCGCCGTGCTGTCGTTGCTGCTGGCAGCCTATTCCCTGACCTTGCCGCATACGCCTCCAGCCCGCGGCGGCGCATCCTGGCTGGCCCCGCTCGCCGCCCTCAAGCTGCTCAGCCGCCATTCCTTCGCCGTCTACCTGGCCATCACGCTGGGAATCGTCGTCACCATTCCTTTCAGCAGCCAGCTCACGCCCTTGTTGCTGAATCGCCTGGGCCTGCCCGATGCCTGGCTGGCGCGGACGCTCACGATCGCCCAGAGTACCGAGATCATCGTGCTGGCGGTGCTGCCCTGGATCATGGACCGCCTCGGCGACCGCTGGACCATGATCGTCGGCCTGGTGAGTTGGGTCATTGGCTTGATCGCGCTGACCATCGGCTCGCCGCTGGCGCTGGTGGCCGGCTCGCTGACCATGAACGGTCTGTGCATCGGCTGTTACCTGGTGGCGGGGCAGGTCTTTATCAACCGGCACGCGCCGGCCGACATCCGCGCCAGTGCCCAGGGGGTATTCGCGATCGCCACGGGCGTCGGCAACTTGATCGGCAATGTCCTGGTGGGCCGGGTGCATTCCTGGGCGAATGAGGAATTCGCGCCGACCTTCGCCGTGGGCGCCACCCTCGCGGCCGCGCTGACCTGCGTATTCTTGATTGGCTTTCGCGAGCCGGTCGTGTCGGCTTCCTCTTGACCCCCGTGCGGGACCGTGGGTATAGTCCAGGTCTGTGCGGCACTTCGCACCGCGTGGAAGGTCCGCGCAGTGTTTCCCATCGACCTCAACCAGCGGGCTTCAGCCGTGAATTCCTATCTTTCAGGAGCACCGGTCATGTCGCGACGGCGCCTGGCACTCGTCCTCCTGTTGCCTCTGGCGGCGGCTTGTTCCTGGGCCATGGCGCAAACCGTCGGCCCCTACAACGAGCGCGACGCCAAGCGCCAGGCCAACGTCCAGGACATCGACGTCGGCGAAAAGCTCTGGGTGCTGGATTTCCGCTTCAAGGACCCGCGCCTGATTACCGTGGACGTGCCCGGTCGCGGCAAGAAGATCGTCTGGTACCTCTGGTATCAGGTCATCAACAACACGGGCGAGCCGCGCTATTTCATCCCCAACTTCGAGCTGGTGACGCTCGACAAGAATACCAACCACCGCGACCAGATTCTGCCCAAGGCCGAGGAAGCCATCAAGCGGATCGAGGATCCGACCGGCTACCTCGACATCAAGAACTCCGTGACCATCGCCAAGCAGCCGATCCCGGTGACCAAGCCCAATTCCGCGCCGCGGCCGGTGACCGGCGTCGCCGTCTGGGACGACATCTTCGGCGAGATGCCCGACGCCACCCGCTTCAGCATCTTCGTGTCCGGCCTGTCGAACGGTTACTCGCTCGACGACAAGAACCTGCTCCGCCGCAAGACGCTCCAGCTGAATTTCAAGCGCCTCAGCGACCGCTTCCATCCAGAAGCGGAGGTCAAGTTCATCTCGCCGTCGGAATGGCTCTACCGCGCTTCGGCGGTCCAGTTGCCGGAAGGTAAAGTGCCGGCCAACGGCAAGGCGAAGGAGAAGGAAAAAGACAAGGAGTGACGTTGAGCCGCGCGCCGCAAGGCGAGCGCTGCACGACACGGGCGATTTTCTCGCGGAGGCCGACTGGCCTCCGCTTCGCATTTCCGCTATATTACGTTCTTCGATTGGATGGTCTAGCCGCGAGCCGGAAGGCGAGCATATTCCCTCAGCGAGGCAGTCATGGCACATAAGAAAGGTCAAGGCTCGGTCAAGAACGGCCGCGAATCGCACAGTCAGCGGCTGGGCGTCAAGGTGTACGCCGGCGAGCAGATCAACGCCGGCGGCATCATCATCCGCCAGCGCGGCACCAAATGGCACCCCGGCCTGAACGTCGGCCGCGGCAAGGACGATACCCTGTTCGCCCTGGCGCCCGGCGTGGTCAAGTTCGATCGCGGCGGCCGGCGGGTCAACGTGGTCGAAGGCGCGAATTGAATTGAGCAATTTTAGCTGCCGAAGTGCCGCGCCTACCGGGCGTCGATCACTATCAGCGTTTGCTCGTCTTGGTGGAACTTGACCAAAAATGTGAAGTGGCGCTCGCAGAATCGGTTGTCTGGGTCCATCAGGGCAAACCGATGGACCATGCCGTCGAACGGGACTCGCACGTGCGCCAGTGGATTTTCGCGAAACGCCTGATACAAGCGAAGATTGACCTCCACCAGCAAAAAGTCGGTGAGCTTCCACCCGACGATCTTCCGACTCACCAGCCGGTTGAATTCCGTTCGGTAACTCATCCTGAGTACCCTTGTTCACCGCCGTGGTATTTCCGTTTGTGTTCTTCCACTCGCTTGAGCCAGGTTGTTCGGTCAACACCGGCGATACTGGCGAAGGCGTCGTCGAGTTCCATTGACTCACCCCGGCCGTGCTCCTCCAGAGCGCGGTCCACAGTTTCCGACGTGAACTCCCCCCAGTGCTCGAATATGAAGTGCTTCTGTTCCTCGACCGTTTGGATCGCCTGTTCCAGTTCCGGCATTCCCGCGATTCCATGCCCATTCTGTTCCAAACCGTGCGCCATTTCGCGCGCGGTTCCCAAGATGCCCTGAATGTTTTCGATCAGGCTCCACAACTCTCGCCGAGTTTCGTTGATGTCTTCAATTCCGTCATCGCGCAGCTTCGCGAATGTCTCCCTCCACAATTCCTTGACGAGGGCGGGAGCATGGAGACAATGGCGAACAAGGTCTTCCGCGCTGCGCGCGATCATGGCGTGGTGATGTTCTACCTTCCACGATTCCACCGTCTCCCGAAAAGCCTCAACTTGGCCTCGATACAACCGGAATAACAGCGTTTCAGGCATGGGACCGTTCCTCCGCACCGAATGAGTTTCTCTCATTCTAGCAGCCAACCTCTGGTCCTGACACCGCCTCTTCCTTCCTGCTCGCCGCCGACCGATACGCCGCTCTGCCGCTTGCGGTTTATACGGCACGCGGCTCAAAATGAGATTTCCGAGCCGCGCACGAAGTAAGCGGCAGGCCGCCCCGCTTACTTCGTGCGCGGCTCGGCGAAGGGCTCATTCCGGGCCGCTTGCGGTTTTGCACGCCACTCACGGATTCAACGGCTTCGGCGGCGGGGCCGTCTCCTGGACCTGAATCTCGTTGCGGACGTTGCGCACGCCCGGAGACAAGCGCAGCAGGTTTTCCGCCAACCGGCTCTGCTGATACTCGGCGACTGTCCCGCGCACGACGACGGTCTGGCCGTCCATCAGCACTTCCAGGCTGTCGTTGCCGGCCAGGTCCGACGAGCGCGCCAGCAGTTGTCGCAAGTTCGCATGGACCTCGCCCTGCGGCGTCGGGCGATACTTGAACGCGATACTGGTGGTATAGCTTGCTGGCCGGCGATAGGTATTGGCGTTCGTGTTCATCGGCGTGAAACCGGCCGTGACACTGCCCCTGCCGCCGCCCAAGCCGGTAGTCGCACCGCCGCTCAGCCGGCCGGCGCCGACGGTGCCAGT
>JAGVLI010000901.1 GCA_020054355.1 Planctomycetales bacterium
AGCGCGCCCGCTTGCTGGAACAGCAAGCGGAGCAACTGCGCAAGCTGGCGACGGCGGTGCACGGCAAGAAAGTGCGGACCGACATGCTCAAGCTATTCGAGGCGAAGGAAGCGGACCTCGACCTACTGCATGCCGCGCTGCTGATCGCCAAGCTCGACAATGATGAATTGCTCGTGGACGACTACCGGGCCGAAGCCGAACGCCTGGCAAAGAAACTTGCCGCCGAGTTGCCCAAGGACGCGGACGAGCAAGCCAAGCTGGCCGGCCTGAACAAATTCCTGTTCGCGGATCGCGGCTATCACGGCAGCCGGGGCGACTACTACAACAAGTCGAACAGCTACCTGAACGAGGTCATCGACGACCGCGAAGGATTACCCATTACTCTGTCAGTGCTGTACATGGAACTGGGCCGCCGCATCGGATTGAAGCTGGAAGGCGTGCCGCTGCCGGGACATTTCATGGTGCGGTTGGTCCCCGCCAAGGGCGACAGCCAGCTGATCGACGTCTTCGACGGCGGCAAGCTGGTCAGCCAGGCGGAAGCCGAGAAGAAGGTGCGCGACGTCACCGGCCAGCCGCCGGACAAGGAACACTTCCAGGCGACGACCAAGCGGGCCATCGTGGTGCGGATGCTGCGCAACCTCATCAGTATTTCGCGCGGCGAGAAGGACGGTGAGGGCATGCTCCGCTACATGGAACTGGTCGTCGCCCTGACGCCGGACTCCGCCGAGGACCGCTGGGTGCGCGGCCAGCTGCGCTACCACGGCGGCAACAAGGCCGGAGCGCTGGAAGACGTGGACTGGCTGATCGAGAAGAAGCCCGAAGGCATCGACCGCGACCAGTTGCTGGAGTTGCGGCGGTTGTTGAAGGCGGAGGAGTGACGCCGCTGGCGGTTTCGCATGGGTAGGAGCTGGAGTCCGTGCCATGATCGTCTTCGGTCTGCTCTTGGCGTCCGTATTCCTGGCTTCCGTCTGGTACCAATCGGACAACAGCGGCAACGGTCACGCCGTTCGCTGTCTTTGGAGCCTAATGGCCTTTGGCGGTTCCCTGTGTTGCCTGATGTCCCCGATCATGGCCTTGACCGCGTTGCTGGTCAGCTTGGTGGCGACGGGTTGCCTGCTTGCGAATGCCAGCGTTGCCTCATTTCGCCTGGCGGCCGTGGCGGTCACGGTCGTTGCCTTTTTGGTCTGCGGCATCGTGCCAATTCACTTCAAGGAGATTGCACGGCTGCGCGCCGCGCATCCTTTCGAGTCACTGAGCGAACGGCTGGCGTACGAGACTCGCGCCCAGCCAGCGACAGCTCAGAGCGCCATCACGCACGAAGCGAGTGTGCGGCTCAAGGCCCTGGAAAGCAACCTCAGTTTCACTGTGAGATACTCGTGGCGCGCCGCCGAGTTGAAGAAAAGCCATCAGAGCTACTTCCTACATTTCGTGAACAGTCCTGACTTTGGGGTCATGCTCACGTTTCCAAAAGCCCCGTCCATGTTGTTTCAGACTGTGGCGCAGAGTATCGCCACGGGCCACGAGCGTGGTGCGGAGCCGAAGGGCGAATTCTCGATACGGCTCGCTCCGGCCGACCACGAAGACCCACGCGGGGCCAGCGAGTACCGCGATCCCTGGAACGCTGAGCGGAGCGACTCCACGAAAAAACTGCCTGTCCTCGCGACAACCAAGGACTCATTTCATCAGTTGCATCGACGGAGCTTGCTGGATTTTCTCGACCCTGTCAACTATGGGTACGTGAGGGACCGAGATCAAGTGGCCGGATTTCGCGCGCATCGCTTTGAATCGCCGCCAGTGCTAGGCGGCATCGAAACGCCGGAACGCTGGCAAATTCGCCGCCTCGATTTGGTTAGCTTGCTGAAGCATCCGCAGCCGATGGCCTACGTCACCGACAACCTGCCGAATATGGACGAACTGCGAAAAGTCCCCGTGCGCCCGCTGGACGACATCGAAACGGCCATGCTGGTCCAGGTGCAGGCTGGCGACGATTTGCAACTGCGGATGACGGCCGACCGCATCCGGATGCTCGGCGCCATTCGGGCAACCAACCAATGCCTCGAGTGTCACCACGTCAAACGAGGCGATCTGCTGGGAGCGTTTTCGTATCGGCTGAGTCGGCAGCCATAGGGAGGAGGAGTGAAGGAGAACATGAGAACCATCGAACTAACCGCCGTGATCGGCGACGACCGACAGCTGGTAGTGTCGTTGCCTCCGGACATCGCCCCTGGCACTCATCGAGTCGTACTCGTCATCGAAGAAGCTCCTGCGACGACGCCAGCGGCCAAGACATGGCATTTTCCCGTGATCGATGTCGGACCGTGGCCGGAAGGGCTTTCGCTGCGAAGAGAGGACATGTATGGCGCAGACGGCCGCTGATCCGGTTTTCGTGGATACCAACGTGCTCGTCTACGCCAACGTCGTTACGGCTCCATTTCATGCGATGGCGTTCCAGACGTTGCAGGACTTGGCAGCCGCTGGCGTGCCCCTGTGGATCAGCCGCCAAGTCTTGCGCGAATACCTGGCCACGCTGACGCGACCGCAATCTTTCGTTACTCCTCAACCGATTGCCATTCTCGCCGCGCAGGTGGGACAGTTTCAGGCTCAAATGAACGTTGCCGAGGACAATGCCACGGTCACGGCCAATTTGCTGGTGCTGTTGAACAGTATCGGTGCAGGCGGCAAGCAGGTGCATGACGCCAACATTATCGCGACGATGCAAGCTCACGGCATTACCAAGCTCTTGACGCACAACGTCCTCGATTTTGCACGGTTCGCTTCAATCGTGGACGTGATTCCACTGGTGCCGTGAACCCAATTCACTTTTTCTTCATCGCCCGAAACATCCAGTACAAGATCGTCTTCACCTCGAACGGCTTCAAGCCCGGCCGCAGCGACATGATGCGCGCCGCGATGCCGGCCAGGTGCGGCGCGGCCCAACTCGTGGCCGGTTCCTGCGCGAACGGACCGAGATAGCCCCGGCCGTGCGCCTGAAACTCCACCTGGTCGCGGAGCAGGTAGGCGAACTGCAGCGGGTCGTCGAACAGGTTCTTATCGACCGAGATGAGCGGCGGCGCGAAGGCGGCGGGGTAGCTGCGCGTCAGCGGATGCTCGTTGTGGGCGGCCGCCAGAATCAGCACGTCCTTGTAGTAGGCGTCCTCGATCGCCCGCAGAAACTGATGGCGGCGCGGCAGCTGCTGCAAACGGCTCTCCGGCACGCCCAGCGACAGGTTCACCACCTGGCACTTCCACACATCCACCGCCCAGCGCAGCGCCTGGATGACGGTCTCCACTTCGCAGCTGCCGCCCGGCCCGAACACGTCGGCGGAAAAGAGTCGGACGCGCGGCGCGATGGTCAGGATGATGTCCGCGACCGTGGTGCCGTGCGGCGTGCTTTGTTTACCTTCGTAGGGTAACGGCTGCGCCTGGCCGGGCACGAAGATGCCGCCGTCGATGAACTGAAGCTCCTGCCCTTGGCGTCGGAATTTCTCCTCCAGCAGCGCCCGTTCCACCCCGCTGTCGATGACGCAGACGTTCACGCCCTCGCCCGTGGCTCGCGGATCGCGCAGCAGCCGTTCGGGGGTGAGCAACGCCAGCAGGTCATCGAAAACGTCACTCATAACGGTGGAGATCGAGTGGGATGCGCTCGCGGCCGGCATCAGCGCTAGTCGCCTTCGCTCCCGGTCACGGCGTCCAGCAGCTGGCGCAGGCTTTCGACCAGCCGAATGGAGTGCTGTACGGCCGGCGCGCCGTGGCGCAGGGCGAGCACGCGGACGGCTTCCACCAGGCGCAGGGTATCCTC
>JAGVLI010000478.1 GCA_020054355.1 Planctomycetales bacterium
CTGCGGCGGCTGCAACCGGGGCGTGGCCGGCGCCGGTTGGTTCGGCGCCTCCACGGGCGACAGCGTTTCGATCCGCACGTCGTCGAAGTAAACGCTGCCGATGCCGGTCAGGGCCAGCGTCACGTTGATCGTGCCCGTCTCCGGCACCCGGCGATAGAGCGTGTATTTCTTCCAGGGCGTCGCGCCGGTGACACGGACTGCCAGGGGTTCACCCGCGGCACTGTCGTAGAGCAGCACGCCATCGGCCGAGGCGGTGATCGCTTCCGGCACTTTCAGCCAGCCGCTGATGCGGACCAGCGTGCCCGGTTGCAGCTTCACAGCCGGGCTGTTGATGGCCAGGAAGGTCCGCTCCAGCGCGCCGGGCGGCGTCTCCTTGTTCTTCGGCTTCACTTCCAGCTTCAGGCAGCGGCGGCCGTCGCGCGGATCGTCGCCGACCCGCCAGGCGGCCAACTCAACATCGTCCAGCGTGACTTCCTGCGGCAGCCAGGAGTTGGGCGCCTGGTCGGGCGTCACCTCGAAGCTGCCGTCCGGCAGAACGTTCGGACCGACCCGCGCGCCTTGCACCTGCTGCATGAATTGCCAGTGGCGCGGCAGCGTGTAGAAGCTGACCGCGTAGGGGCTGGCGACCGGGATATCGAGTTGCCTGGTGGCCAGTTCCCACTGGGCGCGCATCAGGATCCGCAATGGCCGCAGCGCCCGCTGGGCTTCGGCGTAGGCCTGACGGTAGTCGCCGTTGGTCCAGAAGTCGCGACTGGCCTTCAGCCGGCTCTGGGTGTCATCCTTCAGCGCCTGGGCGTCCGGCGTCACATGGCCCGCCTTCTCCAGCTCATCCTCGACCTTCATTACCTTTTCGATTTCCGCCAGCGCCAGGTCGTGCATCCATTGAGCGGCCTGGCGGCGCGTCTTGCGAGTTTGTTCCTGGAACCAGACCAGGGTGCCGGTCGGGCTGTTGTCGGAAGTGAAGACGACCGCCGTGGTCAGGCCGAATTCCGGAATCGTCACCTTGGTGCCGCCGGTGACGCGCTCCACGCGCAGCGAGCGAATATCGCCGGCGGTCACTTCCCAGGCTTGCGTTCCGGCCGGCGCTTGCGGCACGATCACGGTCAGCTTGGCCGCGGCCGATTGCCCCGGCACATACTGCGACCCCCTGCCCAGCCACATGGGCAACACCAGGATGCCGCGCTCGGTGCGCATTACCGCTGCCTTGACTTCGGGAATCGAAGTCTCGATCCAGCCGGGTGGCTCCACCGACGCCAGCAGCAGCGGCTCCAGCAACTGCATCTCGTGATTGAGTAAGGCCAGCTGCAACAGCCGGTCGCGGCCATAGTGACTGTCCGCCAGGTAACGATCCGACCAGTAGCCCAACCCATGACAGCCGGCCGACAATGCGAGGTAGGTCAGCAATCGAATTTGTTCGGGTTGCGGACCGATGGGTTCCTCGAAGGCCTGGGCCACCTTCCGTTGATCGTCTTCTTCCGGCTTCCGGTTGTAGACCAGCGAGGTGTACCACACCGGCAAGTGGGTCTGAATCCAGGTCCACATGAAGGTGCCCGGCCGGGCGAGCAGCCGACGCTGCGCCAGCCAATCCCGGTATTGCGTCAGCTCCATGGCCGTGCCTAGCGGCCAGCGGTGGGCGCCCAGCAGGTCGAGGTTGCGGGAATAGGGCGTGAAGCCGTCCCAGACGTCGGCGCCCATCGGGTGCGTGTTGTCGATGCTCTTGACGGCCCGCGCGGTCTTGGTCGTGAAGGCCACGTCTTCCGCCATCTTGCTGCCGCCCAGGTCCCACCAGAGCACGGCGTCATTGTCCTTGAAGGGCGACATGGCGCGCTCGAGCGCATCGGGCGTACACGAGTTCTGATCGGTGCTGGAAACTGGCAGCGTCGGCACCAGCCAGAAGCCCATGCTGGCCGCCTCGTCGATGGTGTTCGGGGTCGCGGAGGAATCCAGCCAGACGGTGTTGAAGCCGGCCTCGCGCAACACTTTCAGCGGCGTATCGCTGTGCCGGATGCCCCGGAACAGGAAGCGCTTGCCGTTAATGAGCAGGCGGTCCTGATTCAACTCGACCGCCGCATGGCGCGCCGCCGGAGCGTTGGGCTTCGGTTCAGCCGCCGTTGGGCCAACGGGCAGCGGCTGCTCCGGCCGCTTCGGGCTGTCCTTGTCTTCCAGCACCGGGCCGATTTCCAGATCGTCGATCCAGACTTCGGTCTGGCCGGGTCCGCCGTAGACGTTCAGCACCAGCCGGTCGATGTAGGCATCCGTGAAATCGACGTCGCGCTTCAGTTCCACCCGCATGAGTTGTTGCTGCTCGCGCGCCAGCTTGATCGGGCGGCGTAGCTCCAACGCTTGCCAGCGTCCAACCAGCTGATATTGATCGCCGCGCAGCATGGCCGTCAGCGGTTCGTTGAGGTTCTCGGGATTGCGCTCCTTGGGCAGCACGATCCGGGCATTGAGCTGCATGCCCGGCCGATTCCCTTTGAGCCAGAGCCGTACCGCCAACTCCTCGCCGATCGGCGCCCGCGCGGTCGGATAGAGGTAATGAATGTAACTGCCCTGCTCGGCGGTCAGCAGGATATGCTCGGACAGCTGGCCGGTGTGGGCAGTCTGGTCGGTCACGTCGTGGACCGTTTCCTTGAAGCCGGCATCGGAAGGGCCTTTGCCCCAGGAAGCGGTGCGGCCCTCGAAGCCGTTGCGATGCACCTGCTGTGCCCGCGCCATGCCCAGCATGACGAGGAACAGCGCCACGGCCAAACCGCCCGGAGCAAGGATGCGGAAATAACTCCTGGCCTTGCCGCCATCGGCCCGCTGCTTTTGGCCCGAGAGATGATCCATCATGTCCCCGCTCCTTGTGCCGGCCTGGTCCCGGCGGGGATCAACCCGCCGCGCGGCTTTCCCGTGCCATGATGCCCATCGAGAAGGAAAGCGCCTGGCTCTTAGCAGAAGGGCATTCTGGGGAAAAGAGCAATCGACTAGCAGCAGGCCAGGTGAGCGTCGGGGCGTCAGCCCGACGTGGAGAGGAGCGCAACCACGTCGGGCTGACGCCTCGACGCTCTCCAATTAACCAGCTTACTTCTTCAGCCGGTCCAGCGCCGCCCGCGCCGCTTGC
>JAGVLI010000531.1 GCA_020054355.1 Planctomycetales bacterium
CCTGGAGAAGCTCATCGCCCAGAAGGAGCTGAAGCCCGAGGACCGCGACCAGTGGGTGCGCCAGGTGGGCGACTGCCTCAGCGTCGCCGCCCAGAACAGCCCCAACGGCGACAAGTCCGCCTATCAGCGCCTCGTCGCCCTGAAGGACAAGGTCGTCAAGGAGCAGGCCGACGGCGCCACCGCGGCTTATGTGATCTACTGCGAGATCATGACCGACTACAACCTGCGCGTCAGCGATCCCAATATCAATGGCGTTCAGCTGCAGAAGGAGTTCCTCGGCAAGCTGGAGAAGTTCGTCCAGGACTATCCCAAGGCCGACAACGCCCCGGAAGCCTTGATGCAGCTGGGCATGATGTACGAGATGATGAACGAGGAAGGGCCGGCCAAGAAGTGGTACGAGATGTTCGCCAAGAACTATCCGACCCACCCGCAAGCCGCCAAGATGGAAGGCGCCAAGCGCCGCCTGGAGCTGGCCGGCAAGGAGCTGGAACTGGCGGGCGCCACGCTGACCGGCAGCGCCTTCGACGTGAAGTCGCTCAAGGGCAAGGTGGTCGTCGTCTACTACTGGGCCAGCTGGAACGCCCAGTGCGCCGCCGACCTGGAAAAGCTGAAGGGCCTGCACGGCGCCCACGCCGCCAAGGGCCTGGAAGTGGTCTGCGTCAACCTCGACGACGCCGTCGGCAGCGCCAAGACCTTCCTGCAAGGGAAGAACGCGCCCACCATCCACCTGCACGAGCAGGGCGGCATGGCCAGCAAGCTCTCGGAAAACTACGGCATCCAGGTGCTGCCGACCATGTTCCTCGTCGGCAAGGACGGCAAGGTCATCAGCCATACCGTCCAGATCACCACGGTCGAGGATGAAATCAAGAAAGCGCTGAACTAAGCGCGCTTACTCTTCGCCCCGCGTCGGCCGCTTGCGGACCGGTCTGCCCAGACCGGACTGCAGGCGGCCGATTCATTGTATTTACGCCGCCGCCGGACTCTGCCACCAGCGGCGCGGCAAGAGCGCCACGCCGATCAGCACCAGATGAATGGCCCAGGCTATCGTCAGCACCAGGGCCAGCGTGTTGTTGAAGCCGTAAGCGTGCAGGCCCACCCCTAGCTGGTTGGTGCCGATCCACGACCAGCCGGTAATCATGTTGCCCACCATCGCCAGGGTCGCCACCCCGGTCTGCTTGACCAGACCGGACCAACGGGCGTGCAGGATCAGGGCATTCCACATCACGATCATCAGCGCGCCGTTTTCCTTCGGGTCCCAGCCCCAGAAACGGCCCCACGATTGATCCGCCCAGATGCCGCCCAGCACGGTGCCCGTGAAGCTGAACAGCGTGGCGAAGCAAATGATGCCATAGATCATCTGCCCCAGGAACTTTTTCATGTCGTCATTGATCAGCGGCGTGCCCATCGCCAGCACCAGGTAGATGACGCCTAGCATGCCCCCCAGTAACGTGGCCCCGTAACCGATGTTGATGATGGTGACGTGCGTCGCCAGCCAGAAGTTGGTGTCGAGCACCGCCTGCATCATGCCCAAGGTATCGCCACTGCGGGCCAAGTAGTGGGCCAGGATCGAAGTCGCGAAGCAGATGAAGCCGGCCGCCGCCGTGGCGATGCCCAGCGGGAAGACTACTTCCAGGAACAGCGCCAGGATCATGATAACCCAGCCCACAAACACGGCGGTGGCATAGAGATTGGTGACGAACACCGCCCAGCGGTCCATCATGTACATCCGCCCGATGAACGCTCCGGTATTGAGGATCAAGGTCAGCACCGCCAGCCAGAAGGCCGCAGAGCGCAGCGGCGCGCTCCAGCCCAGCCAGGAGAAGCACGACAGCAGAAAGACCATTACATAGAGGATGGTGCAGATGTAAAATGCCTGGAAGGCGTTGAACGAAAACTCGAAGTTGGTCCGCCGGGCGTTTGCCGGCACGGTGGTCTCCAGGTAGCCGCGATAGGTTTCCAGCTCGCTGTTGAACTCGTCGGGCTTGTTCTCCACGTAAGCACCCAGCAGCGTCATCAGTGATTCGGCGGCCGGGTCTTTTTGCCCGATTTTCTGGCTGCGGCGCTTGGCTTGCGGCCAGGATTGCCACTCGCCGCCGTCGGACCTGGGCGGTAGTAGCAAAAGCTTCTCCATCTGCGAAATCTCGATGTAGAGTCGCAAGTGTTCGGCGATGTCCACCAGCTGGTTTTCATAAGTGCTGCGTGTCTTGGCATCGACTTGTTGGGCCCGGCTGGCCTCGCGTTCCAGTTCACCGAGCTTGTCTCTGAACTCGGTGGGAGCGTAGCGGTAGCCGGGACGGCGTTGCAGGCCGAGCAGGCTGAGCACTTCGGGGTGGTCGATACGGAACACCTTGTGCTGCATGGCCGACTCGTTTGGGTCGAACCGGCTAATCATCACGTCGAGCAGCCACTTGGTCGCCGGCTGTTCGCGGCCCTTGGCGTCCTTGAAGGTCTGCATACCGCTGATGACCATCAGGTTGTCGCGCGCCAGCGTGTCGATCGGCTTGGGCCGGCCGCCGTGCAGCACCGGCAGTCGGCCGAACTCATCCAGCTTCATCTTCTCGTAGACGTAGTTTCTCGGCACCAGCGAATAGCCGATGTAGAGCAGCGCGAAGCCGACCACCAGCAGCGGGAACATTTTTGCGAACGACGAACCGTGGTAGTCGACGTGCTGTTTCTTGAGCCTAGAAGCCAACGACCACACGATAAGCCCGAGCAACCCAAACGACAAAAACCAAAGCGCCCACGCCGAATTCAGAGATTCTAGGTCTCCGGTTCGCATCTTGCTGAGGAACCCAACCAGCCCGATGCTGAAATGCACCATCATGCCGATCGTCACCAGGATGCACGACCAGTAAGGCAGCCAGTCGCCCGGATTGTGGACCACTTGCAGGATGGTGCCGCGGTCGCCGGGCAGGAAACCCGACTGATAGAACGTCTCGCCCTCGTAGCGGAGCGGGTTGTTCATGTAGATGTCGGTTTCGCGGTCCTCGTTCCGTCCCGCATCGACCAGTCGGACGTTGCTGGAAAAATTCTTCGGGATCGTGGTGCCGGGATAGAGTTCGTGGGTGAACTTCTTCAGATAGACGGTGTACGGCTTGTACTCGCGCTGATGGCGCAACGAGACGGTGTATTCCTTGTCGCCGACCTTGACCGATTGCCCTTTGTTGAACAGCAGCGGGTGCGAGAACCAGATGGAAAGCAGGTAAGTCCCCAGCGGTTTGCCGGTGCCCTTTTCCTTGAAGGTCACGTAGGTGGCGGCGAGGTCGGTCTTGTCGCCCTCGGTGCCGCTGACCTCGGGAATCTTCTCGACCATCAGCGACAAGCCCTCGCCGGCCGTGGCGCGGTTCGCGGCGCCGGGCTTCACCGCCCTCGGCTCCGACGAGTTAACCATGTACTCCAGCACTTCCACGTCGAAGGGCAGCGCCTCGTGCTGGATGAGAACGGGTTTGTCATCGCGCGTGTGGAGCTTGCCTTCGGGAATCACCACTACGTCATCGGTCTTGGGATCGGACGGGTCGATGATCGCCAGTTCCGTGGTGTTATGGCTCTCGGTGTAGGAAGACGAGCCGTTCTCCCAGATGGTCATGCGCGATTCGACGGAGAACAGGCCCGTGATCAGCTCGCCCATCATCAGCACGATCAGGCCGGCGTGGAGTATCAGCACGCCGGAGCGCTTCCAGGTCAGGCGGAAGCGCACCGCATGGGCGGCGCACAGGTTGACCAGCATGATGAAACCGATGGTCCAGCCGCCGGGGAACGGGAAGCTGCCCCCGATCTGCCAGGTATGCGGAAAGCTCAGGAAAATCTGGCCGAAGCGCACAAAAATCTGGAAGGGCACCCAGGCCAGCCAGCAGCGAAAGTACTTCGCCAGGATGGCGTGAATGCCTTCGTCCATCTGTGCCAGCGTGCCGAAGAAGACCAGCAACAGGCCGATGGCGAGCAAAAAGACCGTGAGGCGCAGCCCCGCCAGCGATGCCAGCGCGCGTTCCACCGACCAGCCTTCCGGCTTCCGCCGGGTCAGGTTGAGTTCATCGCCGCGCGGCGAGAACGAGCCGACAGGTGGAGCCGAGGGAGCCGTCTGGATCGCGGTACCGTCGTCCGCCGGCTTGGGGAGATTGGGATTGGGGTTGGCCTGAATGGCGGTTTCATCGCCCATCGTTGGCTCCTGTCGTGACGCCGAGCTTGATCGACTCGGCAAACGCCTGCAAGGCGGCTTGTTGCTTGTCCACGAGGTCGGCGCTGCCGCGCACCTTGAAGAACCAGGTGAACTTGTCCTGGGGCATGATGATGCCGATGATCCGCTCGCGGGGCGCGCCCGGAATATCCGGGCCGAGCAGATCGACGGCGAAAGCAGCTTTGTTGTTGATCGTGATGTCGCGAATCGCTTTGCGGACTTCGTCCTCGCCGGCCGGCGGCAGCTTCACCTGCTCGCGCCAGCGGCCGACGTTGGCCACGATGCCGCCGGCGTTGCCTACCAGCGGCGACGCGGTGATCACCGCCGACTGCCCGCCTTCCATCACCTTGAAGCTGGCGACGCTGAAGCCGCCGCCATCGTCGAATTCCTTCCAGCTGTCCGGGGTCTTGTAAGTCACCTTCGGCGTCGGTTTCGCCTTGGGCGTGATGGGCACCGGCGGCTGCTTGCCCATGCCGCCGCCCGCGCTGACGCCGGTGATCTTGACCAGCGTCGCCTCCACGCCATCGGTCTTGAAGGGCGTGCAGTATTTCTTCAGGTCGGCTTCGGTGGCACCGGGCAGCCCGAGTTGCTTGGCCCAGCGGTCCACGTTGGCGCGGATCGAAGCGGCCTCGGCGCCCTGAATCTTGCTGACGCTCAGGTCGAGGTTCTCGACCTTGGCGGCAATGCGCAGGGTCGCATGGCGGAAATTGTTGCCCGGCTCGCGCGTCCAGCCCTCGGGCAACTGCCAGGCAATCGGCTCGTCGGCGTTATCCGACATGCGGACGGTTTGCAGGAACTTCTCGAAGGCTTCCTCGTGCTTGGCGACCTGGCTCTCCGGCCCCTGCACCTTGAAGACCCAGGCGCCTTCGCCCCGTGGCAAGATGGCGGCCAGCAGCTTGGAGGCCGGCAGATCGGGCGTGTTGAGCTTGATGGTTTCCGGCTTGGGGGCCTTGTAGCTGCGGATTTCCTCTTCCTTCTGGCAGCCCGCGAGGAGCACCGTCGCCAGAGCGCAGGCCAGTACCGGACGGTGGGGAGAGATAGTCACTGTCTTCCATGCCTCGAAGGAATGCGGACGAACGCTTCATGTTGGCACAAGCATTGTAGCGATGCAAGGCGGGAATCAGCACGGTAGCCACATAGTAGCCCGCCGCTCCGCGGCGGTACGAGCGGCAGTTCCCATAGTAGCCCGCCGCTCCGCGGCGGAACGAGCGGCGCAGCCGCGAGTGTCCCGCCAGCGGC
>JAGVLI010000352.1 GCA_020054355.1 Planctomycetales bacterium
CTCGTCCACCGCGACGGCACCGGCAAGCGCAACGACCCGCACCGCTACTGGCTGCCAGGCCAGGAAGAAAAATGGGCCGCCGAGAACACCCCGGAAGCGCTGGCCCGCAAGGCCAACGAGGAGATGCGGCGATTTTTCGATGGGCTGCGGTGAGACAGTGGAAATTTGAAGTGCGACACCTGAACGCCAGCAGAATCGGCCGGTCGTGATTTAGGAGTGGCTGGATCTGCCGCCACCAAACAAAGTTGGCGACAATCTGGCAAGCACAGTCGCCCGCGATGTTTGACAATTCAGTACAACGAGACAGTTACGGTGAATTGCGCCTGCGCTCCCGACACCGTTTGGAGAGCGACACACCGTCGCCGAACAATGGCCAAGGCGATGAACCGTCGATGGACGACGGCGGCAAGGGCGTCAACGTGGCAGCATACAACTGCGAGAATTCGACCCCGCAGCCGTGGCTGGCACCGCATCTGAACGCTTGAACACAAGCCATCGTGCTAGAATTAGGTTAAGGAGCATTTAGGTTGCCCAGCACCACAAGGTCGTTATACTCGCGGTGGTCTCGGCAGCACTCTGGATTGTTTTGTGGAAGGAAACCACCAACGCGAACGAGAACTGCCCATGCCACTTGAGCCATTCGACTGGAACGTCGTCATCGCGGGTTTTTGGAACCGCGCGATCCTCACGCCAGGGTGGATCGCCAATAACCTGTTTGGCGTCCCCGAAGGTACGGAGTTGCAAATAGACGTTCCGGTCCACGTGGTCGGTCCGATTCGTGTAACCTATAACGGCATCGTAGTTGTGCCAACAGCAGGCCAACTTATCGTTGAAGCCCAGGCCAGCAGCTACCAAAGCCTAGGCCAGAGCATGGCGATCGCGCTCCGGGCGGTAAATGAATTGCCCAAGACCCCATTTGGTGCCGTCGGCTACAACATTCGCTTCAAAGGGCCTGCGGCTGACCGCGAGTTGCAGCCAGCACTCGACCTATTGCGGCACACCTGCGACGACCGCTTTGCGCTGGACGGCAGAGAAATCCGAAAAAGAAACCACTCCTGGGCGGTCCCGTTCCTCAACGGGATTGCGAACTTAGCAGCCACTCTTGAGGACGATGTCGTGAAGGTCACCATCAATTACGAGTTACAGGCCCACGACCAGACGACTATGGCGGCGTGGCTCACCACGCCAATCGAACAGATCGAGTCGGAGACCCGACACCTTCTGGGTAACCTGCTGGGCCTTGAGGGAGTGTTGCCATGACCGAATTAACATCTGAGCAAGGCGGCATCAGGGAGGCCGAGGTTCTCACGCTGCTCAATAATCGACTCCTCGAGCACCTTGCCGAACGATCCGCGAGTAAGAAGATCCTCGTTTATCGAACCACGATCTCCAGCCCACCGCCAGCACTGGCAACGCCAGCTGCCCAGCCTGGAATGCTCGCGACTGGGGCGACTCACGGATCCTGGTTCCTGGGCCGCGCCCGCCTCGCCTTTCAAGCAAATCGCCAATACTGCGCGCAGGGGATACTAAAGCAGGAGGCTGCGCCGGCTGCCGTAGCCACCCTGACTAACACCAACCTATTGATCAATATCACCGGCTGGGCTAGAACGCGCATAGTCGATTTGCGTGCGGACGATGCCGAATGCAAAGTGAACGCCCCAAACAAAGGCACGCCGCGCGTAACTAGATCGGTCCAGGAGGATGCCTTCGGCCGATTCGAGGAAAAGTTCACCCAGATGGCAGCATTGGCGAACGGGTGGGATAGCTATCGAGCTCCAGCCCCGCTAGGTTCCAGTCTGAGCGCCGCCAAATCGTTCATACAGGTGATGCGCGAGTTGAACTACCCACCCACTCGGCTTGAGCCTTCAGTTGTGGGCGGTGTTGGCATCACTCAACGGCGCGGCAATCTTAAGGTTTACGTGGAATTTCACAACAAGGGTACCGCCTTCGCGCTGTATTCTGACGGCAAAACCAAACCGAACGTGGAACCTGTTCAGCAGGACGACGACGGATTCCGTGACCTGATTCGCAAGATGAAAGAGTACTTCCATGTCCGCGCCTCCGCCCGGGATGCTGCGCAACCCTAACGGGAAATTCGAGAGACCAAGCGATCCGCACTTCGACAGGCAGGAATACCTGTATCGCCGAGTTCCAGACGCCATGTGGGTCGCAGGAGAGCAACCCCCGTTTGAACTTGACGCCATCGGCATGCCTGATATGTCGGTAGGGCGCAGCAAGTACGGGCACCCGGAGTGGTTGCGGCTAGAGCGCGCGGACTTCGCATTGTGGGGCGTATTCGGGTTTCGCGTCGGCGAGATGTCAACTCAAGAGTATGACAACGGAATCCGCTATCACTTCGAGGCGAACCACGTACCAGAACCTGGCAACTTCCCCCACTCAGAGGTCTGGGCCTACCGGGAAAGCCTGGACAAGCAGCGACATCGCGTCAAGTCCGTTGACGATCTCCCTCCAGACATGTACTTGGCGTGGCGCGAAGAAATTCACCGAGCAGCGATTGTCTTCCTTCACAAGGGGCAGCAATGGAATATCCGAGACGTTTCTCCGAAGTCGCATGTGCCTGACCTAATTCCGGCCGAACAGTATCGGGCCTAGTTGTCGAAATTTCGAGGAGAACGTCGATACGGTCAGACAACTCACGGAAAAAGCGGGCTTCAGGAGCTTTGGCTGTTGCTTGCCTCCTGCATTTGCGGGGATACCGTAAGCGCCCGGCCATTCCCGGCTATGCAGAACTCGCGCCCAAATGACTGGTCTCGAAATGTCTCGCTTCGTCAGGTTCGTGATTTTCATTCCTCCAAAAACCTCCGCAATCGTCCCCGATAGTCCGGATGCCCCATCGCTTGCAGATGGCCCGCCCCCTCCACGAGCCAGAGCTGGGCTTGCGGACCTACCGCCGTTTGCAGGCGTTGCGCTTCGGTCGGCGGGATCATGTCGTCCGCAGCGCCGTGGATGAGCAGCACCGGGCAGAGTGAGGATCGAGAAACGTAGTCCTCGGGGTTGTGGTCGCCCACATCCACCCCGGTGAACACCCGGCCCCAGCCGCGGCCCATCGTCCAGACCGGGACTTTCGCGGGGCCGAACATCCAGAGCATCGAGTGCAGCGCTACATGGTCCGCGCGGGCAAACGTGCTGTCCACGACGACCCGGTCGAAGCCGCCGTGCTCGGCCGCCATCTTCAGCAGTGCCGAGCCGCCCATCGAATAGCCCAGGCCGTGGATGCGGTTGGTTGGATGCCGCGCGCGGACCGCGTCGAAGACCGCCTTCACATCCTGGCTTTCCTTCATGCCGAAGGTGATCGTCCTGCCGTCGCTGTCGCCGTGGCCCCGGAAGTCGAAGATGAAGGCGTGATAGCGCAGCTCGTGGAGCATCTGGACGACGGGCAGGAAATTCTGCTTGTTCGCCCCGACGCCATGACAGATGACCAGCACCGGCCGCTCGACATCCTCCACGGGAATGTGCCAGCCCGCCAGCTGCAGTCCCTCGGATTCCACCGCGACGGCCGAGTAAGGCAGCCCCACGTCGGCCGGGGTGACGCTGCAACCGATCTTCTGCGGATGGAATTGCACCAGGGCCATCAGGAATGGTGCTGCCAGCAAGAAGACCAGCGACCAGTTCGCCAGCACGGCCAGCACTCGTCGCGTTCGGGTCCGGTCGCCGATCAGGTGCGCCGTGCCGCGCTTCACGCCCAGGTCCAGCAAGCGCAGCGCCAGGATAACCAGCGCCAGCACCGTGCAATCCACCACCAGCGCCGACCAGGCGTAAGAGCCGCCGATCATCCAGGCCAGCACCCAACCTCGGCAGGCGAAGACCGCCGCCAGCACCAGCATGGATAGCCAGATGCTGCGCCACACGCGCGCGGGGGCAGCCGGCGGCAGTTCGCCTGTCGCATCCTTCAGTTCAGTCGCTGGCGCGGTCATAGTGGTTCACTCCAGGATCAGAATCGGCCGTCCGGTCTGAGCAGACTTGGGCAAGGGCAGCAGCGGCCCGATGCTGTATCGTCCGGGACCGGCGATCAGGATCGGCGCCAGCAGGCCGATCAGGGCCAGGTTGTACTCGAACCCGCCGTTGTTCAGAAAGAAGCCATTCTTGCCGTGGACCATGCCGATGGCCCCGAACATGATGACGATCAGCGAAGCGGCCGAGAAGCGCGTGAGGAAGCCGACGATCAGACCCAGGCCGCCGAAGAACTCGCCGATGGTGACGGGATAGCCGAGCGGCCCCATTTTTTCCACCGTGTCGGCCAGGCCCGACCCGCCGAAAGCGCCGAACAGCTTCTGTGCGCCGTGGGCGGCGAAGATCACGCCGACGATGACCCGCAAGATCAGCAGAGACAAATCCACCGCCGGACGATCCTGCGCGGGATTGCTTTCTGTAGCCATCGATTGCTCCTTTACTTCTCGGAAATGCACTGGCGAAAATCGATCGCTTCCACGAGCAACTTTCCGCGACGCACCACTTCCCCAAAACACGGATCGACCAGGCCGCGCCGGCCCGCCTCGTCCCAGTCCAGGCCGACAGGCAGCGCCGTCGATTTCAGCAGGATCAAACGATCCGCGCTCCAGACCTCGGCCACGCGCGCCGCCAGCGAGTCGCTGGTGACCTGCCAGGAATGCGGCAGCCGGGCCGCGTCGTTTTCATCGAGCGTCATGAAGGGCAGGACATCGAGAATCGGCGTCCGGCCGCCTTGCCAGCAG
>JAGVLI010000213.1 GCA_020054355.1 Planctomycetales bacterium
CATTGAGGGACGCTATAAAGCCCAGCTGGCGGAAACCCGGACTGGCACAATGCAACAAGTCGATACGGTCTACCGCGCTGCTGAAGAGCAGGCAAAAGCGGTGACTGACGCGGCTCGGGCTGAGGCCAATCAAACCCTGGCGACGGCCAAGCGCGACGGCCGAAATGTCGTCCATTGTTTCGGCAAGTCGGCGGACCGGGCCACCCGGAAGGACCTGTCGCTGAGCCACTAGCCGCGTAGGTCAGGCTTTCCAGCCTGACGCGCAGCACCCTCGGCGCACCGTTCGTCCGGAGCGCCACAGTCAGGCTGGAAAGCCTGACCTACAAGTCTCGTTCTGTCATCTCCGAGAAAGTCGTCATGGCCGAATTCAGTCAGACGGCGGAGGCCGGCACGGGCGACCGCCTCGTCGGGCTGCTTACCGAACAGCTCGAACGCGGCGCCTTCGCCGAGGCCCGCAAATCCGTGGCCGCCCTGCTGCGGCAGAATCCCGAGGACCAGGACGCGCGCGACATCCAGTCGTTTCTCGACGAGCAGATGAGCGCCATCACCAGCGGCCAGGTCGGCGAGCTGCGCTGTCTGAAAAAGCATCGCACCTGGGTCAATGCCGTGGCCTTCGCGCCCGATGGCCGGCGGGCACTTTCGGGCAGCGGCGGCGAACTGAGCGAAGGCACCTTTCACGATGGCAGCGACCGCAGCCTCATCCTCTGGGAAGTGGAGAGCGGACGGCAGCTGTGCCGGCTGAAGAGCCATCGCACCGCGATCAATTGCCTGGCGATCTCTCCGGACGCCCGCCGGTTCGTCTCCGGCAGCCGGGGCGGCGGCATCTGCCTGTGGGACGCGGCGTTCCTGACGCCGATCCGCCAGTTCCAGCGGAGCGGCTCGGCCATCTGGGGCCTGGCCTTTTCCCCTGATGGCCGCAAAGTCCTCTGCGGCAGTGCCGATCCTGGCATCACCGAATGGAATGTCACCGACGGCCGTTGTCTGCGCACCCTCGAAGGGCATGGCAGCGGCGTCAGTTGCGTGGCCTATGCGCCCGACGGCCGCCGACTCATCACCGGCAGCTTCGACCGGACGGTGCGCACCTGGGACAGCGAGAGCGGCCGGCAGTTGCAGTGCCTGCGCGGTCATGCCCAGATGGTTTCCGGAATTGCTGTCGTAGCGGAGGGTAAGCAAGCGCTCTCGTGCAGCCTGGACCGCACGATTCGGCTCTGGGACCTGGAAGCAGGCCAGGAAGTGCGCCGCTTCGTCGGCCACACCAGCCGGGTGAACGCCGTCGCGTTTTCGCCTGAAGGCCGGTTCGTGATTTCCGCCGGCGCGGATCAGACCGTCCGCCTCTGGGACGTGATGCACGGCCAGGAGCTGCGCCGCTTCCAGGGCCATACCGACAGCGTGACCAGCATCGCCTTCTCGCCCGATGGCCGGCTGGCCCTCTCCGGCAGCCGGGACCAAACCGTGCGCCTCTGGCAGTTACCCAGCGTGCTGGACGCGATCCCAACTGCAACGTCGATCTTCAATCTGGTCGAAGCGCTGGTGCAAAGCCGGATTCTGGACGCCAGCCAGGTTGCCCAGCTGACCCAGGACTTGCAGCTGCGCTTCACCGAACTGCGTGCCCTGGCCTGGCACCTGATCGAGCGCGGCTGGGTGACGCCCTACCAGATCAACCAACTGATTCTCGGCCGCGGTTCGGAGCTGGTGCTGGGCGAATACGTGATCCTCGACCGCCTGGGCGAAGGCGGCATGGGCCGGGTCTTGAAAGCGCGGCGCGGCGCCGACCCCCAGCCGTTGGCCCTGAAGGTGGCGCGGGAGCAATTGTTTCAAGGCCCCGGAGAGTTCAACGAATTCTGGTGGGAGTGCCAGGTCCTGGGCCGGCTGGATCATCCGAACGTGGTCAAGAGTTATAGCGCCCAGCGCGAGAGCGATCCGCCCTTCTTCACGATGGAATACCTGGAAGGCACCGACCTGGAGAAAGTGGTCCGGCGCTCCGGCCCGCTGCCGGTCGGCCAGGCGTGTGCCTGCATCCGGCAAGCAGCCCTGGCCCTGTAGCACGCCCACGAGCGCCACCTGATCCACCGCGACATCAAGCCCGCGAACCTGCTGCAACTGCGCGCGGACTCCGGCACGCCCTTCATCAAGGTCATCGATTGGGGCATCGCCAACGTCCAGAGCACGCCGGAATCCCCCGATGCGGCGGAAAACTCCTCGACGAAAGGCCAGGCCGCTGGCACGCCCGACTACCTGGCGCCCGAGCAGGCCGTCGCGCCGGACACCGCCGACATCCGTTCCGACATCTACTCGCTGGGCTGCACGCTCTATCAGCTACTGACGGGCAAGCCGCCCTTTCATGGCGGGTCGTTCATCCAGAAGCTGGTCAAGCACCAGCAGACCGAGCCGACGCCAGTCCAGCAGCTGCGTCCGGAACTTCCCGAAGGGCTGCCGGCGGTCGTGCATCGGATGCTGGCCAAGCAGCCGGACGACCGCTATCAGACGCCGGCCGAGGTCGCCGCCGCCCTGGCCTCGTTCGCCGTCGGCGGCGCGAATCAAGCCGCTCCGTCGCAACAGGAAGAACGTCGATCCAGCACGCGCCACGCCTGCAAGTTCCCCGTGGTCTGCCGGCTGCTGCACAGCATTCCCGAAGTCCACTGGGAAGCGGAGGTCCAGAACGTGAGCCGGGGCGGCCTGGCGTTGCGCTCCTCGCGCGAGGCTCGCCACGGCGTCATCGTCGCCGTCGAATGGCAGTCGCCAGGCGGAACCAAGACGACGCGCCGACTGCGGGTGGTCCACGCCGACTCCGACGCGACCTCCGGCTACTGGCGGATCGGCTGCGCCTTCTCCAAGGGCCTGACGGCCGACGAACTGCGCTCGCTGCAAGGGGAACAGAAGGCGAGCAAGCCTGCGTGAGTGCGGCAACGCACGTCTTTACGACTTGCTGCCATGCTTGAACGCGATATTTCCGCCGATTGCCATGCTCCCAATCTCGCCGCGCACCTCGACTTCGCCGAACTCTTCGCCCACAGCCGCAAGCCCATGTACATGGCTGACTGGACTGGCGAGCCGCTCTTGTTCGTCGAAAGGACGTGCGCTAGGATGAATGATCGGGCTTGACGACTGACGGGGATGAGAGCCAATGCCCCCACTGACCGACCCCGTCATCTTGGCACAGTTCCGCGCAGTCCTGGCCCAGTGGAACTACACGGGCTACGTCACTGCCAAAGATGTCGCCTCGAACTGGATCGCCAACCACCTGGGCGGGTTGACGCTGAAGGACGTGGCCCAGGCGATGAACGCTTCGCTTCAGCGCGGCGCGGACATCGACCAGGTGCCGGAGACCCGCCCCGAGTGGTCGATGTGGCCGTGCCACTACGACTTTCGCGTGCCGCTTGCCGGCCGGGTGGTTTACATCGAAACGATCCTTCAGGACGATGACCCGAACGACCCCACCATCCATATTGTGAGTATCCACGATGCCTGAGCCACTGACCTCGTCAGGACCAGCTGAGACGCGGGCGCGGCCATTTCCGTGGTTTTGCCCGAAGTGCCGCCGCCAAGAAGTGCGGCGCGAGACGATCCCGTACCAGTGTCAGCGGCTGCATGACGGCCGGCAGATCGCGGTTGACCTGGCGAGCTTCTCCGTGCCCCGTTGCGGCCACTGTGGAGAACTTGTTTTTGACTACGAAGCCGAGGAGCAGCTCAAGCAGGCGTCGGTCAAGAAGGCTATCGCCATGGACTCGAACGTCCTCGAAAAGGTCAGCAAGGATTTCGAACAGCAAGAAGTGCCGTGAACCGTAAGGGCGCGATAAAGGCGTCAGGCACCCTCTGATCGAGATGGTTCCTGACATCTTTTTCTTGCCTTTTTCTTTCGACCGCTGCCATGCTCGAACGCGATATTGCCGCCGATTACGATGGAGCCAGATTCCATCTCGGAGACGGATGAGCCAGCCTGGCTGGCTTTCCAGTCGGGAGGCCGGCCGTGAGTACGTCGCTCGTTCCCCCCAACCCGGACCGGCCGGGCGAATTCCTGTTCTACCAAACCGAGGACGGGCAAACGCGCATCGAAGTCCGCGTCGAAGGGGAAACGGTCTGGCTTTCCCAAAGGGTGATGGCCGAGCTGTTCCAGAAAGACGTTCGCACAATCAGCGAGCACATCCGCAATGTCTTCGATGAGGGCGAGCTTCGAGAGTCGGCAACTATCCGGAAATTCCGGATAGTTCAAACCGAAGGCTCCCGCCAGGTCGAGCGCGAAGTCGAACATTACAACCTGGATGTCATCATTTCCGTGGGCTACCGCGTCAAGTCCTTGCGCGGCACGCAGTTCCGCATCTGGGCCACGCAGCGGCTGCGGGAGTTCATCGTCAAGGGCTTCACGCTGGACGACCAGCGGCTGAAGCAAGCCGGCGGCGGCAACTACTTCGACGAACTGCTCGACCGCATCCGCGACATCCGCGCTGCCGAGCGGGTCTTCTGGCGGAAAGTGCTGGACATCTATGCCACCAGCATCGATTACGACGGCAACGCCGAGGCCTCGCGGCGCTTCTTCAAGACCGTCCAGAACAAGATGCACTGGGCAGTCCACGGCCAGACCGCCGCCGAGGTGGTCCATCTCCGCGCCGATGCGACCAGGCCGAACATGGGCCTGACGACCTGGGCCGGCGACCGACCTCGCAAGACCGACGTCGGCACCGCGAAGAACTATTTGAGCGAGGAAGAAATCAAGGCGCTCAACCTGATCGTCACCGCGTACCTCGACTTCGCCGAACTCCAGGCCCACGGCCGAAAGCCGATGTACATGGCCGACTGGATTCGCAAGCTGGACGACTTCATCCGCCTGAGCGACCGCGAAATCCTCACCCACGCCGGCAAGGTTTCGCACGACGACGCCCAGGCCAAGGCGGAAGCCGAGTTCGACAAGTACCGCGCGGCGCAGGCCGCTCTCCCCCAGCCCGTGGACCGGCACTTCGAGCAGACGCTGGGTGAGCTGGAAAAGCTCGAAGGGGAGGCGAAGGCGTTGCCCGAGCCGCAGGTCGATCACGCCAGGACGAGACCGGGGCGGAGAAAGAAATAGCTGGAATAAGCGCGTCGTCAAGGTGATTGGTGGCAGCAGAGTGAAGTGGCCTGCCTCCGTTTGGCACAGGAAATCCGCTGACATCTTCAAACTACACCACTTTTCCCGTAGACTGAAATTGCTTCTCGAAGCCCAAGGTTGAACCAGTCATGACCACTCTCGCTCAAGTGCGCGGAACTGTGGATTTTGCGATTCTGACGATTCGACCTGACGAATACACCGCTATTCTGGCCAACTTCTCGCCTAGGACGACGGTCCTTGGCAGTGCCTGTTTCTACGAATATTGCCGCGTTAAACAACAAAACGGGAACGAGTGCGGTGTCGCCGTCAGGAGGGTGGTCGATCAGGGACAAGGAGCAGCCCAGGAAGCCGCCCGCAACGCGATCGAAGATTTGGACCCGTGCTGCCTCATGCTCGTCGGCATCGCAGGCGGCGTTCCCGATGCTGGTTTTAGCCTCGGCGATGTCCTCCTAGCTAGCCGGTTCTATGACGTAACCGTCTCGGCCGAGATCCTCAACAAGGAGACCCACGACCGTGAGTGGGATCCTACAGGGGGGCCAGTGCATCCCGATGTGGAAGCGCTTCTCGGGGCTGTGGTCGGCTGGAAAGGACAACTTAAGGGCTGGAACGCCAAGAAGAATGTGCGCCAGAACAAACCTGTCTGCGAAGTTCCGGCCGATATCACGCACGAGAAGTTTTCCGGCTCGGAAGACTATCGGAAGAAGCTGAAAGAAAGTCTGGATCGACACTTTCCTGCCGGGAAAAGGGTCAGAAATTCCCAGTACACAGTGAAGTCCCTCATGACCGGGAATACGCTGGTTAAGGACTCGTCGCTGGCCGAAGAATGGAAGAGGCTCGCTCGAAGCTACGGTTTTGTGGAAATGGAGGCAGGCGGGGTATATCGGGCGGCCAGACGACCCTACGGCGAGTATCCGGTGCTGGTTATTCGAGGCTTGAGCGACATCATCGGCTTTAAGCGCGACGAGGCATGGACGGCCTTTGCTTGTCATACTGCCGCAGCATTTGCAGCAGCACTTATTCGCTCCGGGCTTTGGAAGGGGACAAAGCCGGTGAAGCCAGCGGATGTCGCCGCTGGTGGCTTACCCACCGGTACGAGTCCTTCCGTCTCCTACAGTCCTGGCGGTGGCGTGCAGGCGGCGGACATGGAGAGGCTTACGTTCGCCGAGATCGATGCCGTGACGAAGTTCGTGCTTGAGAATCCGGCCCAGACAAAGGTTGATTTCAGTGCCTTGGACCCCGATGAAAAGCTGAAGAGGAATGGGCTTTCTCGGCCGACGCGCGACCAATTGGTCATGGGGCTGAGCAAGGTACATCTGGTGACGCAGTACGTCGAGCACCAACTCAAACTCGACATTGCTTTTCCCGAAAAACTGAAGGCCGGGTTCCTGAAAGAATACCGGCGGCTGAAAGAAAACGGGATTGATGGGGATCCGCTCTTTGACGGGTTGGTCCGCTTCGGCAGTAAGGGGACGCATGACCGGCTGTACCAAGCGGCAACACTTGCCGTCCTGAGCTACCTCTTTGAAATCTGCGACGTATTCGAACGATGATCGCACCCAACAAATACGTTCCCATTGATGCCTCCCTGATCGGGATTGGCGCGACGATGCTGAAGCATATGGCCGGGCCGACTACAGTTACGGCCCTCTGGGAGGCTTGCCGCACGCTACCGCCGGTCGGCACATTCCATCGTTTCGTGCTTGCGCTCGACTTGCTTTATGCACTCGGGGCTGTCGAGCTAGAAGGCGGCATGATTACGAGGGTCGCGAGGCCATGACCCCACCTACCACACCCGATCCAGTGCCCAGCGGTACCCTAATGAGGGTAAGCTCCAACCAGACTTCCTTTCGGGAAGTGGAATTAAAGCCTGGTTTCAACGTGATTCTTGCCGAGCGTACGAAGGATGCGACCAAAAAGGACTCCCGTAATGGTCTTGGGAAATCCACGCTACTTGAGATCATCTCCTTCTGCCTTGGATCGAAAGGGAAGAAAGGAGCGGGGCTGCTCGCGCCGACCCTAGCTGGATGGTCGTTCACCCTGGACATGATGCTGTCCGGCAAGCCCGTCCGAGTCACCAGGAATACCACAGAGCACGGGAAGATCTACATCCGAGCTGACACCGCTGCTTGGCCGGTCCAGCCTTCGCGTGACCGCCAAAGCAACGAGCGCTTCTTGAAGCTGACCGAATGGACTTCAGTACTCGGGACGCTGATGTTCGGTATCCCGCAAGGCGGCTCGGTCGGTCAATACGTACCGACTTTCCGAAGCTTGATTTCTTACTTTATTCGGCGGGGCAAGGATGCTTATTCGACCCCGTTTGAGCATTTCCGTAAGCAACTGGAATGGGACAAGCAGGTAAACAACGCGTTTTTGCTGGGCCTGGCATGGCAGGACGCTCGGGACTGGCAGTTGCTGCGCGATAAGCTCGCCCTGCTCGCTGACTTGCAAAAGGGTGCGAAGACCGACCTGATGGCGGAGGTGTTCGAGGGTTCACTCGGAGAATTGGAAGCATCCCAGATCCGCCTGGAGGGCGTGGCACGAGGCGAGCAGGCAGCGCTGACTTCCTTCCAGGTTCACCCGCAATATCGACAACTCGAAGAGAGCGCCAACCGCCTGTCGGGGGAATTGCGTGAGGCGGCCAACAAAATCGTGGCGTCGCGGCAGATACTCACCAGTTACGAGGGTGCGCTGGGTGCGGTTCCCGAGCCTAACCTTGAAGAAGTCGTCGCAGTCTATGAGGACGCCGGAGTTTTCTTTCCCGACCAAATCCGGCACCGGCTGGAAGACGTGAAGAATTTCCATCGGCAGCTGATCGAAAACCGCCGGCGGTTCCTGGCGACTGAGATCGAGCGGCTGAAGCAGTTAATTGACCAGGCCGAGGTTCTCCAACGCCGGCTGATCGACGAACGGGCAGAGCTAATGCGGACCCTCGCCAGCCACGGGGCTTTGGACGAGTTTACGAGATTGCAGCAGGCCCAAACTGATCACCAGGCCCAACTCAAAGCCATCCAGGCCAGGATTGAAATCCTTCGGCGGCTAGAGGAAGGCAAGAGCAACTTACGCATCGAAGAAGAGCGACTGCGGCAGCGGACTCGCAACGACTTGGACGACCGGCGGTCGCAGCGGGAGCGGGCGATCAACCTATTCAACGCCAACTCCCAAGCGCTTTACGAAACTCCCGGCACGTTAGTTCTGGACGTCGCCAAGGCCGGATTCCGTTTCGATGTCGATATCCAGCGTTCAGAAAGCCAGGGTGTGGGCAACATGAAGGTCTTTTGCTACGACCTGATGCTGGCCGAAATCTGGGCAGCTGTGGCTGTGTCGCCCCGATTGCTGATTCACGACAGCACTCTCTTCGACGGCGTGGACGAGCGGCAGGTGGCGCTTGCATTGGAATTGGCTGCAAAAAAGGCAACGGAGTGTGGATTTCAGTATATTTGCACTCTCAATTCCGACATGGTTCCTTGGGACGATTTTTCTCGGGAATTCAATTTGCAAAATCATGTCCGCCTAAAGTTAACTGATCGCGAGGAATCGGGCAGCCTGCTCGGAATTCGGTACTAGGACATCGGCTTTCTGGCGGCTTGATGGGAGAAAAGCTGGAGTCGATTCCGGGGCGACCGACCCGTTCACATTCGTTCATAGTCGCTGCGAAAAACACTTCGGCCGGCGTCAAGATGCGTCCTTCCGGTATTCCCGGCGCAAGAAAAAGTCCCGGTCGGTGACGACTATGCCGATGGCCAGCAGCAGCAAGAGGCCGGTCTGGATGACCTTGCTGTCCGGGTGCGTCTCGAATAGCTCGTTGAAACAGCCTGCCGTGATGTGAAAAACGACCGCGACCAGGATGCTGCGGCGCGCTTTGTAGTACGGCCAGTTCATCAGGACGACATAGGGGCTCAGGCTGACCGCGAAATTCGGGCTGTAGAGCGAAGGATGTGAAAAGTTGCCAGGAACCTTTCGAGTGTGCTTTTGTTCTTCTTCGTTAGGGAAGGCTGAGCGCGGCCAGCACCGATGGCCGCCTCATTTCGCCTTCTCGGGCAGCCCCTGAATGGCCTTGTCGTCGGGGAACGCTTCCTTGGCCAGGCGGGTCAGGGGGCCGATTTCCGGGCCGAAGCCATGCAGGACTAACTCGGCCTCCTCTTCTTCGCCCATCAGCTTGACCTTCAGGTTGGTGCAGCGGAAGCAGATGATGACCTCCACGGCTTCCTTGTCGCTCCAGATGCGGAAGGCCAGTCCGGGGTCGAAGCAGCGCGCCGACTGGCCGTTGTAGGTCTTCTCGTCGTGGAGGACCGCGACCAGCTTTGCCGTGAACTTGGCGTCCAGTTCCTTGGCCCGCGCGATGATCGGGTAGCCGGCGATCTGCTGGTCGCCCTTCAGTTCGTCGTCCTGCCGAGGCTCGATCCGGAACGCTTCCACCTTGGTCGGTTTTTGCAAGATGGCGACGACCTTGTCGCCCAGGACTTTCTTGACCGCTGCGGACGGCCCGTCGGCGGCGCTAGTCCGGGAAACCACTGGCAAGAGGCAGAGGGGCACGAGCACCAATCCTGTTGGCGAGCAGAGTGCGACGCGGGGAAATGAAAAAAGGGTCCGGGAGTCGATGTTCGCGCCCGTCGCGCAGCCGTTTCCCCCATGTTGCCAAAGCGCGGTGCGTTCGTTCAAGGGCAATCGGCTGCGGCGGGTCAAATTGGCGGACAGGGTATAAAACCCCAATAAAAACACCCTGTCCGCCAGGGGGGAGAGTTGGCGGACAGGGTCGCCTCTGCCATCCTGGCAGGCTCGCGTTTCATTCGTTTCACGAAACGGTCGAGGTGGCACTCGGTCCGTGAAACGAGTTGGCCCTGTCCGCTGGCCGGGCAGCATGTCACTGAGCCAAGTGACTTGGCTTGGCTCAGTGACACGCCGCCGACCCCAACGCGATCCGGACCATCTTCAAGCAGCACTTCCTCTCTCGCCCTCGTTCGCTCGGCGGCATCCCTCGCTGCGGAATGGCGCTGCCGGCGGCGGGTCAGCGCTCAGGCGATGGCCTTGGCCAGCACGCGCATCCGGCTGATGCAGGCTTCGGAGGTCTCGTCGATGGACTTGACGAGCTTCGCCAGTTTTTTGGTCTGCGCCTTCTGATCGTCCTTGTGCAGGTCCGCGATCTTCTGGACCTGCGTGTCGAGCTGCCGGCGCACCCCGAGGGCGCTCTGGTAGATGCTGTCGAGGATGTTGTAAACACTGCTGGCTTGCGACTTGTTGAAGCCCTTCTTCTCGGTGAACGCCTTGATGTGCCGGTCGGCCTCCTCGGCCTGGGACGGCAGCTTCTGTGCCCAGGCGGTCGTCTGCTCCTCCAGTTCGCCCACGACTTCGTTGAAGGACTTCAGGACCAGCTCGTAGTGTTGCTCTTCGAGTTCCTTCTGCTTGGCCTGCTCGCGCTGGCTCTTGATCAGGTCCTGAATCCGCTCGCGCACGCCCTGGCACGCCTGTTCGATCTTCTTGTAGGCCGGCACCAGCAGGCGCTGCCGTTTGTCGATCTCCACGGTGTCCTCGTTGTCCAGTTCGCGCGCCGTCGGCAGCAGCGACCGGGCCTCCTGGAGGAATTGCTCGGCCGCCTTCAGGTGCTGCTCGCACAGGCGGCCGAACTCCTGCGACTTCTTGTCGAGGTCCTTCGTTTCGACCGTGAGCTTGTTGGCGGCGATGACGGTCTTGCCGACTTCCACCGCGGTGGATTCGGCCCGATCGACGATCCGGCCCATGGCCGTGGCGTATTCCTTGACCTTCTTCTGGTACTCCGGCCCGCCCCGGTCGAGTTCCTGGTCGCTCTTGCTGTTGATGGTCTTGCGCAGGGCCTCGATGTCCTTCAGGCAGTTCTTCTCGAGCTTTTCCCGTTTCTCGTGCATCTGGAAGGAGATCACGCCCACCACGGATTGCCGGTCGGTCTTGGCGAACCCCTGGTCGAGGCGCAGCAGCTCGCCGTGCTTTTTTTCCAGCTGCCTGGCGATCTGCCACTCGCCCTTCATCGTCTCCAGCTGGCGCTCCATGTCCGCCTTGACTTTGCGTCCCTTGCCGCGGGTGCAGGCCTTGTCGAACGATTCCATCAGCTGGATCGCCTTGCCGCGCTCCATCATGTTGGACGAGATGGTGCTTTCGAGCTGCTTGTCGAGCTTCTGGTATTCCTCCAGCAGGTTGGCAAGCCCGGCCAGGTAGGCCTTGTTCTTTTTCTGGATCTCGTCGAGCGTCTTCTTGACCACCGGGCCGTAATTCCTGAGGCCGGCGATCATGCCGCCGCGCAGGGTGGCGTTCAGCTTGCCGGCCTGCACCTTGGCCGCGTCGGCGACCAGGTCCAGGCTCTCGATCAGGTGCATGTAGCCGTCGCGGCTCGGCTCCTTGTCGCAGTTCGCCTTGGCGTTCTCGAAGTTCTGCAAGGCCTTGGTCATCGTGTCGCCCGACGAGGTGAGGTCCTTGTTCTTCTTCCACCAGGCCACGGTCAGTACAGGAACGCTCTTGGCATCCATCGATAAACTCCAGGCTTCGAGAAGCGCACGCGGTCAATCCAATATCACTGTTACGAACCAAGTGGCGGAAAGTGCGAAAAGATCGACGCGAAATGGTCTTCTTCCAGGGAAATTCGCAAGAAAACCACGGCGATCGCCGGGCAATGCGGTGAAATTCTATCCCGCGCTCCGGCGGATCGCAAGGAGCGCGTGCTCGGCTCGGACGCGGCTCATCGTGCTTGGCCGCTTGGCCGCCGGTTCCCGCCGATTGCTGTCCCGCCTTTCCGAAGTATACTGAAAGGCCGAGGTCCGGAAC
>JAGVLI010000453.1 GCA_020054355.1 Planctomycetales bacterium
GAAGTCGGGCTGCTGGCCGCGACGCAGCTGCTCGCCGAGGTCGGCCAGCAGCTTGGCGAGCAACTCGTCGTGAGCGGAATCGGATTGGAGGGCTGGGGCATCGGCCATAAAGACGATCCGAGTTAGCCTTCCGGCACGAAGAAGAAATCCGCCACCTTGCAGCGCAGCTCCGGCAGCACGTCGTGGCCGGTCAATTCTTCGTGTTCGTGGACGTCATAGGGAGGACCGTCCGGGCGATACACCGTGACGAGGCGTGCTTGCGGATCGATCAGCCAGACCAGCCCTACGCCGTTCCGCAGGTAGTCCATCATCTTGCGCATGATACGGTCGGCCCGGTCGTTGGGCGACAGCACTTCCACCGCCAGCCGCGGGGCAACCTCGCCATATTTCGGATGCAAGTCGTCGAACTTCTGGGCATCCTCGTACAGCGCGACATCCGGACCGCGCACGGTATCGGGATCGCGCTCCAGGATGACGCCGGAATCGTTGCTCGTGATGTAGCCCTTGCGGCGTTGGCGGACATAGTTTCCGAGCATCCAAACGGCGTTGCCGCAAACGACACCGTGAGGCTTGTTCGGCGGCGGCAATTCGATCACCTCCCCTCGATCCAGCTCGAACCACTTGTCGGCGTTTTCGGGCCGATGAACGAATTCGCGGAAGTCTTCCGCCGTCAGCGGCGTGGCGGTCACGTTGCTCATGCATGAAACTCGCGAACGAGTGAAGTTGGCCGCTATTCTATCACCGGACCAGGTTCGCCTGGTAGTGTTCCTCGCGCCGCGTCCACTCCGCTTCGCGGAGCAAGAAGGCTTCGCGGTCTTCCGGCGGTCCTTGCCGAGCCACCAGTGCCTCGGCGTAGCGTTCGAGGGCTTCGCGGTCGAGCAGGCGATGCCGGGGAATCCAGGCAGTGCCGTAGCGCGCTCCCAGCAGACTGCCGGCGATGGCCGCCACCGTGTCGGCGTCCTCGCCGAGTTGCACGATATCCGTCAGCACGGCCTGCGGCTCGACTTCGGGCAACAGGGCCAGCGCCAGCGCGTGCAGTCCGCCCAGCAGGACAAAGGCTTCATTGGGATGGACTTTCGGGAAGAGGTCCGACAGCTGCGGCCGGGCCAGGTCGCAGATACGTCGGCGGATGCGTTCCGGGTCGGCGTCGTCCTCCGCGAAGAACTCGGCCAGCGTCCGCGAGATCAACGAGCCTGCGCGGCGGTCGATGTTCCAGTCGGGGCGGCCGTTCAGCCAGCCGCGCTCCTGACGGGCCACGGTGTTCGGCAGTGAATTTCTGATCTCCGCGAGTGGTTGGTCTTCCAGCAGCGCCGCCACTGCAACGGCGATGGCATAGGAAAATGCCCCCGCCCGGATGTCGCCGTGCGTGACCAGGCTCGATTCAAATGCAACCTTCGCCAACAACTCTGGCTGGTCGCGATAGAGCGCGCCGAGGGGGCCGATGCGCATGGCGGAGCCGATGCCCGCCGTGGTGCTGCCCGAACGGTTCGGCGGCTGCCCGCGACGCAGTCTGTCCACCGCCCCGGAGAAATTTCGGCCGTAGCCGCGCCAGGCGCGACACTGCATCCCAGCAACCAGCCAGTCCGCCCACGCGGTCGGCGACCAGGGCGAGCGCAGGCAGACGTTGATGAGGGCTAGTGCCTGCTGCGTGTCGTCGGAGTGCAGTCCCAGAGGTCGCAGCCGTTGCACCGTCTTGAGGCCGAGCGGAGCGATCCGGTCCAGAGGATACGTGTCGGGCAGCGCGTCGTAGCGACCGTAGACTCGCTGAATATCCGCGCTGCTCCAACTTTCGACCGGGCAGCCGAACACGTCGCCCCAGGCCAGGCCGAGCAGCGTTCCGTGAATCCGGTCGGTCAAGGTACTGGACATTGGTCAATGCTCCCGGCTCCAACGGCGGTCCCGCCCGGCGGTTGTATTTCATGTCACCCGCAACCAGACCGCCAGCGGAGCGCCGACGTTCGCGGCGGGCGGATGACTTTCTTCCGCTTGTGCCAGCTTTGTCGGACATGCACCGGCAGCGCCTGCCCGGAATCGTGTTTCTTGGCTTGAAACCAGTTGCAGGGCGGCGGCTAACCGCTAGAATTCAACCGAGTCTGGGCCAATCGTGCGCACAAACCCTGTTCCCCGTTCGGGTTCGCCCCGGAACGACGGAACCGGAACGATGCAGGCGGTGAAAGGGCAGTCAATGGAAAAGTGGATGTGCTGGAGTTCCCTGGGCATCGCCAGTGTCTTCCTGCACCTGTTCCTGCTCGACATCATTTTCGACCTGGCCAACATTCCGTTCCAGCCGTTCGCCGGCATGGATTACACGGTCGATGTCCTCGGCTCCCTCGGCAGCGCCCTGCTGGTCTACCTCTCCTGGAACGCGCTCAGGGATTTGCGCTGACGCCCGCGCTCGCCTCCGGTTCGCGCCTGATCGTCGCCAGCTCCACCAGTGCCGTCAAGACCCCCGCCGACGTGTGTTCCGTCGCTTCCGCCGCCACCGGCAACCCCAACTCCACGATGGCCGCGCTCGTCACCGGACTGATGCTCACCAGCTTCACCTCGCCCGAACGAATGCGCTGCTTGCTGGTCTCGTCCAGCGCCTGGATCAGCGACCGGGCGATGTTCGAGCTGGTCAAGGTCACGTAGTCGATCTCGCCGCGGCGCAGGCAGTTCAGCGGTTCCGTGTCTTCCAGGATGGCATCGACCTGGGCATAGACCGCGATCTGCTCCACCTGGGCCACTTCCTCCAGTTCGGTCCGCAGCAGTTCCCGGCCCCGGTCCGCGCGGGCCAGCAAGAGACGCTGACCCGCCACCCGTGTCTTCAGTTCCGCCGCCAGCTGTTCCGAGCGGAAGACCGCAGGCACTAGGTCCGGCTCCAAGTGATAGCCGCGCAGCGCCTCCGCCGTGCCCGGCCCGATGGCCGCCAGCC
>JAGVLI010000644.1 GCA_020054355.1 Planctomycetales bacterium
AACGAATAGCCAGGATACTCCGTCTCACGAAGCTCGTTCGCGACAGCGGTGCATCCTGGCCATTCGCCATTCCAGACGAAGCCCATCGCCGGCGCTGCCACTCGCGGCTGCGCCGCTCGTGCCGCCGCGGAGCGGCGGGCTACTTTGCCGCATTGCTTCTCCCAGGCACTCAGGTTATCGTAACTACCATACCACTGCTTCTTCGCCGATTTGCTTCGAGGGCATTCATCCATGCCGGCCGTGCCGCTTTCCCAGGTTGCCGTTCATCTGCGCCCGCAAGACAACATCGCTGTCGCTGCCAAAAATCTCGCGGCGGGCCTGGAAATCCAGGTCAACGGTTCGGCCCTGACGCTGCCCAGCCGGGTGGGCCTGGGCCACAAGGTCGCCTTGAAGCCGATCCCCAAGGGCGCTGCGATCTACAAGTACGGCCAGATCATCGGCTTCGCCAGCCAGGACATTCCACCGGGCGGCCATGTCCACGTTCACAATGTCGGGGCGGGTACGTTCGAGCGCGACTATGCCTTCTGCCAGGAGTGCCCGCCGCCGCCGCCGACTCCGGGCACTAACGTACCCGGCTCGCCTGCCATCCGTTACTTTCAGGGCTACGATCGCGGCGACGGACGGATCGGCACGCGCAATTACATCGCCATCATCAGTACGGTCAACTGCTCCGCCAGCACCAGCAAGTACATCAGCGAGAAGTTCAAGGCCACCGACCTGCTGAAGCAATACCCGAACGTCGATGGCGTGCTGGCGATCACGCACAAGGCCGGCTGCGCCATGCAGTACGACGGTCCGGACCACCATCAGCTCGACCGCACGCTGGCGGGCTTCGCCAAGCATCCCAACGTGGCGGCGTATATCCTCGTCGGTCTCGGCTGCGAAACCGGCCAGGCCATTCACCTGATCGAGAACCAAAAGTTGGTTCAACTCGCGCCGTTTAGCCGCGACCCCAAGGGGAGCGCTCCGCCGCCCGTGGTCCTCACCATTCAGGAATGCGGCGGCATCGGCAAGACGGTGGACGCCGGCGTAAAGCTCATCGCGGAGTTGCTGCCGAAGGTCAACGAATGGAAGCGGACCAAGCTGTCGGCTGACAAGATCGTGCTCGGCACCAACTGCGGCGGCTCGGACGGCAACAGCGGCGTGACCGCCAATCCGGCGCTGGGCGTCGCCTCCGATTTACTGGTGGCGCAGGGCGGCACCAGCATCATCGGCGAGACGCCGGAAATCTACGGCGCGGAACATTTGCTGACGCGCCGCGCGATCAGCCGGGAAGTCGGTGAAAAGCTGGTCGAGCGCATCAAGTGGTGGGAATGGTACACGGGCATCTTCGGCGCGGAGATCAACAACAATCCCTCGCCGGGCAACAAGGACGGCGGGCTGACGACCATCTACGAGAAATCGCTGGGGGCCATCGCCAAGGGCGGCAGCACCGCCCTGGTGGATGTCGTCCGCTACGCCGAATTGGTGAAAGCCCAGGGTTTCGTAGTCATGGACACTCCCGGCCACGATCCGGTGAGCATGACCGGCATCGTCGCGGGCGGGGCCAACGTCGGCGTCTTCACCACGGGGCGCGGCTCGGTTTACGGCTGCAAGCCGGTGCCGTCGATCAAGATTTCGACCAACACGCCGCTCTACGAGCGCATGCCCGACGACATGGACATCAACGCCGGCGTCATCCTGGAAGGCACGCCGGTGGCGGAAGTCGGCCGGCAAATCTTCGAGCAAATCCTGGCGGTGGCCAGCGGCCAGAAGACCAAGAGCGAAATCGCGGGCGTCGGCGAGGAAGAGTTCGCGCCGTGGAGCATCGGGCCGACGCTGTGAGCTGCCAGAGGAAGGAGGCGTACGTGCTGGGTACGATTTTCAAGGGTGTCATTCGCGGCAAAACCATCGAACTGGACCAGGAGCCGGAACTGCCGGCAGGTCAGGAAGTGGCCGTGACGCTCCACCCCATCCCGATTTCCTCAACCGCGCCGAGCAATGCGGGAGCCAGGGAAGCGTTGCGGAAGGCAGCGGGAGCCTGGGCCAGCGAAACCGAGGAACTGGACAAATTCCTCGCCTGGAACCGCCAGCAACGCCAGTCGCGCCGCCCGGAGATTCCTGAATGAGTTTCCTGCTCGACACGGACATCTGCTCGGCATACCTGAAAAACGACAGGCAAGTCATCGCCCAAGTGATGCTCCATTTCGGCGGGCTGCACGTGTCGGTCGTCAGTGTCGGGGAGTTGCTGACGTGGGCGCTGCGGGCCAACGCGCCTGCCAGTCGTCTGCAAGGCGTTCGCGACTTCCTGACCGCGGCCGCCATTGTGGAAATCACTCTGCCGGTGGCCGAGCGGTTTGGCGAACTTCGCGCCGCGCTGCTGGATCAGGGGAAGCCCACAGGTGAGCTGGACTTGCTCATCGCCGCCTGCGCGCTGGTGAATCAGCTGACGCTGGTAACGCATAACACGAAGGACTATGCAAACATTCCAGGGCTGACCGTCGTGGATTGGATGATTCCCTGAACGAGGCCCAAGGCCGAACTGGCGGGCGTCGGCGAGGAAGAGTTCGCGCCCTGGAGCATCGGGCCGACGCTGTGAGCGCCACAAGGCGATTCTTCCGATAAAATAACGTACGTTAGTGCAGGAAGCTCTCATGTGTGAGACCAAACATGCAGCCCGACAACATCGACGCGCCGGAGTTCACGGATGAGCAACTCCGCACTGCTTTGAGATGTATCGGCAGGGACGCGCGCCAGGCGGCTTTCGCGGTGGGGCGTCCTGTGCTGATTGTCAGGGACGGTTGGCTGGTGGAATTGCACCGCGATGGTACGGAAAGAGTTGTTGGGCCGGTGCGTCCGGAAACAGGTCTCAACCCAAAGGAACGATGACAGACGACGAATCATTTGATGATCTTGTCGAGGCTTCTGGCTCAAGCACCGACTTCTGGGACAATCCCCTCGACGACGAGGACTGGAACGATGCTTGAACGAGGGAGCATCACCTTCGCTGCCCCGCTCGCCGCCGGCGCGCGGCCAAACGACGGGCAATGACGTATGCTCCGCTGCTGGCCCTTCCTGTTGCCGCCGCTCTATCTGCTGTTGATCTTCGCGCTGCAACCGGCCGACCGCCTGGGCAATCCGCCGACGGTGCATGTCGGCCGGCTGGTCTACGACGACTACGACCTGACCGCCCTGGTCCTGCGCGGCCTGAATGCGGCGCACGGCCGGACGCCGGGGCATCCGCATCCGGTCTGGCTCCACGGGGCCGAGTTTCGCTTGGCCCTGGAGGAGAAGACCGAACTCGAAGAGACCTACTTCCTCGAATATCCGCCGACTGCTTTGCTGGTGTTTCGGCTCAGCTGGCTGGGCAGCAATACGGACGCACCACCGGCGGTCCTCGACGGCTGGCACAACAACCTGGTCGAGCATTGGCCGCGCACGGAAGCCGAACGCGAACTGTGGCGAAACTTTCGCACCGCCATTCGGATCGTTCAATTTCAGATGCTGCTCTGCCTGCTGGGACTGATGGCCGTGCTGCTGGTCGGCTACGAAGCCGACGGCGGCCTCGCCGGCCCGATCTGGCTGCTGGTGCTGCCGGGCGCGCTGTACTTTTCCCTCAATCGCTTCGACGTGCTGCCCGCCGTGCTGACGGCCCTGAGCTTCTTGTGTCTCGGACGCCAGCGCTTCGCGGTCTCGGCGGTGTTGCTGGCGCTGGCCGTGCTGGTGAAGGTGTATCCCATCCTGTTGGCGCCGCTGGTGGTGCGCTATCTGCTTGCAAAGCCGCGAGCGGCACTCGACTGGACGGTGATTTTCCTGGGCACCATCACCCTGTTTCTCTTGCCGCCGTTGCTGACCTGGGGCTGGGACGCCACCTGGGCACCCATCCGTATTCAGCTGGGGCGCGGCCTGGAAGTCGGCTGGACGCTCTACGGCGTGGCGCTGCCGGAATCGTGGGGCGAACCGACGCGCTGGGGTCGAGTATTCCGGCTCGGCAGCGTGCTGCTGGTCGGCGCGCTGTTGCTCTGGCAGCGGCCTGCGG
>JAGVLI010000567.1 GCA_020054355.1 Planctomycetales bacterium
ACCCGCGAACTGGCCGCCGCCCTGCAGCTTTACGAGCCGGCCTATCGGACCACCCAGGGAGCAGTCGATCCCTGGCCGCCCGCGCTCGAAGGCGTGCCGCTGGAAGCAGCCCGGCAAGCCTGTCTCAGGCAGATTGCCGAGTGCGACAGCCTGTTGGGGCAAATCCGCAAGGGGCTGCACGACTACCGGCCGCAGCGGGAGGTCGAGGGCAAGAAGCTCCTTCATCCCGAGATGCAGGACGTGGTCAAGGAGTTTCAGCGCCTGGCGGATGCCGCGGCGCTGGTGGTTGCCGGCTGGAAGCAGAAGGTGCGGGGCGAGGTCTAGTGCGAGGGCAACAGAGATGCTGCCTGAACTACCTGGGTGGCACGCCCTCGGTACTCCGAGGGCGTGGTGGAGCGACTCTCACGCCCTCGGAGTACCGAGGGCGTGCCACCCAATTTTCTCTCTCGCAACAGGTCGTTTGACCATGCACTTGTGCGGCGTCCGGCCCGTTTTTCGGGTGGGCCGACTTCAGTTTGCTGCAAACGTTCTCGACGTGGAAGCGCCGATGGACGCCGCGTTGCTGGGCGTCGACTGGTTGTCATATCGTTGGCTTATTTCGGAAAGCGCGGAGCCATGAAACCCACCCAAAAACTCCGACAACTGTTGCAGGCTCCCGGCGTCATCCGCAGCCTGGGAGCGCACGACGTCTTCACCGCCCGGCTGGTCGAAGCCGCCGGCCTGGAAACCGTGTTCCTCGGCGGCTTCGGCGCCTCGGCCAGCATGCTCGGCCTGCCCGACGTCGGCTTCATCACGCTCTCGGAAATGGCCGATGCCGTGCGCCGGATGTCGATGCGCCTGAGCATCCCGGTGGTGGCCGACGGCGACACCGGCCACGGCGACCTGCACAACGTCGTCCGCACGGTGCGCGAGTTCGAGCAAGCGGGCGCTGCCGGCGTGCTGCTCGAAGATCAGGTGACGCCCAAGCGCTGCGGCCACTTCGGCGGCAAGCAGCTGATCCCGGCCGAGGAAATGGTGCTAAAGCACAAGGCGGCCCAGGCGGCCCGCCGCGATCCGGATTTCGTCATCATCGCGCGCACCGATGCCCGCGCGGTCGAAGGCATCGACGGCGCGATTCGCCGCACGAACCTTTACGCCGAGGCCGGCGCGGACGTCTGCTTCATCGAAGCCCCGGAAAGCAAGGAAGAACTGGTGCGCATTCCCAAGGAAGTGAAGCACCCGCTGCTGGTGAACATGCTGACCGGCGGCGTGACGCCGATCCTCACGGTCGATGAGCTGGGCCAACTCGGCTACAAGATCGTGGTCTGCCCCATCGAAAGCCTGCTCGTCACCGGCGCCGCCATGCAGAAGCTGATTCAAGCGCTGCTCACGAAAGGCCGAGTCGATCAGCCGGATTCCGGGATGCTGACCTTCGCCGACATCAAGAAGCTGCTCGGCCTGGACGAAGTGCTGGGGTTGCGGGAAAAGTTGGCGAAGTAGTAATACAGCGAGCGGCGGGTTTATCCACGCCGTGAATCGCGAGTCATTCACGGCGTGGATAAACCCCGCCGCTTGCCTTCTCGATGGTCTTGGTCGAGTACCGCACATGAGCATCCGCACCTGGCTTCGCTACCTGATCGGCGATAGGCAAGCGATTCTCGAACTCGCCGCCGCGCCGCAAGCGCTCTTCGTCGGCGCGCTCTTCGTCCTTTCCGCAGGCTTCGCGCGGGAATACGACGCCGAAGACCTGCTCCACGAACCCTGGCACCTGCTGCTGCCCTTCGCGGCTTCGCTCATCACCTCTGTCGTGATATTCTTGCCCTGCTACGGACTGGCGTACCGCAAACGCGGTGGAACGACGGTCCCGCCGCTCTGGCCCGCATATCGCTCGTTTCTCGGCCTGTTCTGGCTGACGGCTCCCCTGGCCTGGCTGTACGCAGTGCCTTACGAGCGCTTTCTGTCGCCGATCGATTCCATCAAGGCCAACCTCTGGACGCTGGGCATCGTCTCCGTTTGGCGGGTCTTCCTCATGATTCGCGTCATCGGAGTGTGGATGGGCTTCGGTTGGCCGGCCATGTTCCTGGTGTTGCTGATTGCCAATGTGGAAGCACTGATCGCCATCAGGATGGTACCTCGGCCCATCGTGGGCCTGATGAGCGGAGTCCGCCTGACACCGGCCGAGGAATTGATCGCCAATACGACCCGTCTGGTGGAGGGACTTGCCTGTCTGAGCCTGCCGGCGCTGCTGGTGTTCGCCTGCGCCGTGGTGTTCGGCCAGAAACCACGATGGCCGCCTGCGGATGATGCGCTGCCGACGCGCGAGCGAGCGCGAACACTGGGCGCCCTGGCAGTTTGCAGTGTACTGCTCTGGTTCTTCACCCTGCCCTTCACGCAACCCGAGCAGATTCGCCGGCACGAGGTCGAGCGCGCTTTTCGACAGGGTCGCATCAGCGACGGCCTGGCAGCGATGTCGGCCCACCAGCCGGCCGACTATCCACCCTACTGGGATCCGCCGCCCCGCCCCGCCTGGGGTGGGCACCGAGACCCCAATTCGCACCCGAAACTCGGAGAAATCTACGAGGCCATTGCCGTCGAACCGCCCGCCCCGTGGGTCCGTGCCATCTACTACGGAAAACTGGAACAATATCTCCAGAGCTGGGAACTGTGGCACTGGGATCAGACCGAAATCCGTCGGGTCGTCCGTGCGATCGCCCCGCTTCCCGAAGAAGCTGCCCTGCTGGCACGGATCCTCCGTGACGGCGGTGAATCCGGGCACCAACTCAAGGAATTGCTCAAGGAAGGGTTGCCGTCGGAAGCGAACCCACCGCCAACCAACCCCGAGCCTCGGAATTGATCCTGCATCTTCGGCGCGCTATACTTCCGCTGTGATCGCCCTGGTATTTCCTGCGGAGGTGTCAGCCGTGGACCGCGAACCCGCCAGCCGTCGGCAGTTTGGCAAGCAAGTGGCCGTTCTTGCCGCCACCCCACTGGCCATTGATGGGTTGGCCGAACCGGCGCAGGCCCAGCCCGACCCCACGGTGGTCGCCGCCGAAGCGCTCTTCGCCATTACCCAGGCTCGCTATGCCAAGTTCCTGACGCCGGCGCAATTGCTCGAAGTCCGGGCGTCCATCGCCCGCAATCTGAAGACGGCCGAGTTACTGCGGCAAGTGAAGCTCGACAACGGCGATGCGCCCGCCGTCGTCTTTCATGCCGAGTTGCCTTGAGGCGAGCGTCGGGGCGTAAGCCCGACGTGTGATTCGCCGCTCACACGTCGGGCTTACGCCC
>JAGVLI010000559.1 GCA_020054355.1 Planctomycetales bacterium
AGCCGGCCTTCGCTGAAGAACTGCGACCGGGCCATCTCGGCGCGGAGCAGTTGCCGAAACAGGGCCGCGCCGACCATCGCGTCGGGGTCCTGGTGGGCGATCACGTCGAGTTGCTTGTCCAGGCGTTCCCAGTCGCCGGCGAAACAGAGCATTTCGGCCAGGAACCCGCGGGCCTCGGCGTCGGTCGGTTTCGCCTTGACCGCCGCCGTCGCCGCGGTGATGGCTTCCGTGAGCTTGCCGGCCAGGTAACATTCTTGCGGGGTCATGGTTGCCTCCACTCAGTATTTAGGCGAGCGGCGGGCGTAAGCCCGCTGTTGATTCTAACTGTCATCGGCGGTTCAGCAGCGGGCGTAAGCCCGCCGCTCGCCGAAGACCTCACCCACCGCGCCGGCCCGGCGTCAGCTCCGTCACCAGGCGCACGCTCGTCACCATCTGGTCGAGCCGGAAGTGCGGCCGTAAATGGGCCACGCAGCGATAGCTGCCCGGCCGGTCCGGGATTTCCTTGATCTGCAACTTCGCCTCGCGCAACGGGTGCTTGGCCTTCAGCTGCGGGCTGGCGTTGTCGCTGGAGTTGACGTAGTTCGACAGCCAGCGGCGCAGGTGGTCCTCGCACTCCACGGCCCCGGCAAACGCGCCGACCTTATCCCGGCTGATGACTTTCAGATAGTGGGCGAAGCGCGAGATGCAGAGCATGTACTGCAACATCGACGAGATGCGGGCGTTCACCGTGGCTGCCGGTTCGTCGTACTGCTTGGGCTGCTGCACCGATTGATTGCTATAGAACGCGAGCAGACCGGCATCCTGCAAGTGGCACAGCGGAATCAGGCCCAGGTCGCTCAGTTCCTTTTCCTGCGCGTCGGTGACGATGCCGTCGGTCAGACACTTGGGAGCGATGCCGGGCTTGTCGGTGTCGAAGTTGTGGGTCGCCAGGCCCGTGACCACGCCGCCGGAATTTTCGCCACGGACCACGCCCCGGATAGCGGCCGGCCAGCCCGATTCGCCGAAGGCCCGCACCACCACCGAGCCGAAGGCGTAGACCGGGCTGCCCCAGAGGTAGTCCTGGCGGTTCGCGGCGTGGACCTCTTCGCGGAAGTTGAAGCCGTCCACCCGCGCGGTCTGGTCGCCATAAGGCAGGCGCATCAGCACGCGCGGCAGGATCAGGCCGACGAAGCGGGCGTCCTCGTGGCTGCGCAACGATTTCCACTTCAGGTACTCGATCTGCTCGAACGTCCGCGCCAGGTCGAGAGGTTTTTCCAGCTCGGTGAAGCTGGTCAGGTCGAGCAAGCTGGGATGAGCGCCAGTCACGAAGGGCGCGAAGGCCCCGGCCGCGACGTGCGAGATCGAATCGAGCAAGCTCAGGTCGTCGATCGGGTGATCGGCGCTCAGGCGGTGGCGGATTTCGTAGTCGCCCAGCAGCAGACTGAACGGCTCGCCGCCGGGGGTGCCGAATTCCTCGTTATAGACCTTGCGGAACAGCTGGCTCTGGTCGAACTCCAGCGCCCGCTCGGCGTCGCGGGCCAGCTCCGCCCAGCTGACCGAGAGCACGCGCACCTTGATGTTCTCGCCGGCCGGCACCTACTCGACGAGGTACTGCAAGCCGCGCCAGGACGCTTCGAGCTTCTGAAACTTGGGATGGTGCAGGACGGCGTTAACCTGGTCGGACAGGCAGCGGTCGAGCGCCGCCACGTCGCGGGCCAGCCGTTGGGAAACCTTGCGCCGCGCCTCCGGACCGCGCATTTCTTCGAGCGAACCGAACCAGAGTTGCAACGCTGGGGCGAGCGAGCCTTCCTTCAAGAATTGATCGAGCCGCCCCGGAGTTGCCGCCCGCGCCGTCTTGGAGGAGGTGGACGCCAGGACTTCGTCGAGTAGACTGGGGGCGGCGGGCGGCGGCGTCACTGAAGCGGGCGCGCTGTCCGTCGTCCAGACAGCCGGCCCCGGTTCAGTTTGTGACGCACGCGGCTCCATTCAAACACCAGTCGATATTCATCGAGCAATGAGGACTGAGCATTCGTGGGATAGGATTCCGATCCTGTCATGGCTTGACAGGATCGGAATCCTATCCCACGTTCAATGCGGTTCGGGCGCACACCGAGGTTGTAGGCTCGTAGGGTCCGCTGTGCGGACCATTGAGCGACCCAACGATGTGCCACTCAATGGTCCGCACAGCGGACCCTACGAGGGTTTGCCTGCTGACTCCTACTTACCCAGCTGCGGGATGCGGGCCACCATGCGCAGCGAGGTGGTCAGTTCCTCGAACTGCAGCCAGGGCCGCAGCCAGGCGACGGCGTTGTAGGAACCCGGCTTGCCGGGGATTTCCTTGACCTGCACCTTCGCCTCGGCCAGCGGGAACTTGGCCTTCATTTCCTGGCCCGCGCCCGGATTGCTGTTCACGTAACGCTTGATCCAGCGGTTCAGCCAGTCCTCGCAATCGCTCACTTCCATGAAGGAACCGATCTTGTCGCGGGCCATCACCTTCAGGTAATGGGCGATGCGCGAGGTGGCCATCATGTACGGCAGCCGCGCGGAAATGGCCGCGTTCGCGGTCGCTTCCGGCTTGTCGTACTTCTTGGGCTTCTGCGTGGTCTGCGCCCCGAAGAACACGGCGTAATCGGTGTTCTTGTAATGGCACAGCGGCAGGAAGCCCAGCTTGCTCAACTCGGCTTCGCGCCGGTCGGTGATGCCGATTTCCGTGGGGCACTTCAGATCGGGGTCGCCGTCGTCGCTGGTGAAGATGTGGGCGGGCAGCCCTTCGACCTTGCCGCCGCCCTCCGCGCCGCGGATGGCGGTACACCAGCCGTACTTGGCGAAAGCGTCGGTCAGCTTGGTGCCGAGGACGTAGGCGGCGTTCATCCAGCAGTAGTGCTCGTGCGGCACCGGCTTGGCCCGGCCCTTGGCATCAAGTTCGACTTCCTCGTAGTTGAACTCTTCAATCGGCTTGGTCGCCGCCCCGTAGGGCAGCCGGGCCAGGGCGCGCGGCATCACCAGCGTGGCGAAGCGCGAGTCCTCGGAATCCCGGTAGGACTTCCACTTGGTGTATTCGATGGTGTCGAAGATTTTTTCCAGGTCGCGCGGCTTGGCCAGCTCGGTCCAGTTCTCGAAGCCGAACAGCGTGGGGTCGGCCGCCGAGATGAACGGGCAGAAGGCGCCCGCCGCCACATTGGACACCTTGCTCAACAGCTCGATGTCCTCCGGGTGGTTGGTGAACTCGTAGTCGCCGATCAGAGCGCCGTACGGCTCGCCGCCGGGGGAACCGAACTCGTTCTCGTAGAGCTTCTTGAACAGCTGGCTCTGGTCGAACTCGACGGCTTTATCCAGGTCCTTGAACAGGTCTTTCTTGGAGACGTTCAGGACTTTCAGCTTCAGCTGGGCGCTGGTCTCGCTGTTCATCACCAGATGGTGAATGCCGCGCCAGGTGCCTTCCAGCTTCTGGAAGTCCGGGTTGTGCATGACAGCGGCCAGCTGCTTGGAGATGGCCGCGTCGATGGTGTTCATCGCGGCCGAGAGCGTCTTGTTGACGTTCTTGCTCCAGGTCACGGTGCCGCGCATGGCCTCCTCGGTCAGCGTGCGCAGCAGGTCCTCCGCCCGCGACCGTTCGGTCTGCTTGGTGGCGGCGACGACCTGATCGAGCAGGCTCACCTCGGCTTTTTCGCCCGCCGCGGCGGCGGCCGGGGCGCCAGCGGCTTGTGGTTCTGCGGCCATTACTTCGCCTCCTCAGCGGGTTTGCCGGACTTGTCCTCGACGCCTAGGTCCTTGCCCAGCTTCTTGAGCTGGTCGGTGCTCTGCAGCACCTGTTCGAGCAAGCCTTCCAGACCCTCGGAGCGGTCCACCTTGGTCTGGAGGTCGCGGAGCTTGTTGCGGGTTTCGAGCAGCTTGCGCAGCGGCTCGACCTGCTGGATCACCTGCCCCGGCTCGAAATCGTCGATCGAGTTGAATTTCATCTGCAAGGCCAGCTCGCTGCCGTCGGCTTGCAGGGTGTTTTCGACGCGGATGTTCAAGCCCGGCGTCATGCGGGCCATCACGTCGTTGAAGTTGTCGCGGTCGATCTGGATGAACTTTCGGTCCTTGAGCGGCTTGAGCGGCTGCGTCGGGTTGCCCGAGAAGTCGCCGAGGATGCCGACCACGAAGGGCAGCTCCTTCTCGACCATCGCCCCTTCGGTTTCGACCTGGTACGTAATGTGGACGCGCGGCTTGCGGACGCGCTCCAGCTTGTCGTGGATACTCTCGCTGGCCATAGGGATAACCGCCTTTCGCTAGTCGGGCGGCCGGCGTTGGTCCGGCGCGCCCGAATGACTGACCACCAGTTTCCAAAGCCCCTCGCCCCTGGCGGGAGAGGGGTTGGGGGTGAGGGGTGAATGACAGTGAACCAAAGCTGCCGTCCACCCCTCACCCCTGCCCCTCTCCCGCCAGGGGCGAAGGGAGCGCTGAGAGAGTTACTTCTTCGCCTCGGGTTTCGCCGGCTCCGCCCGAATGCCCACTTGCTTGAAGAGGTTCTTCCGCGCCGCCTCCTCCGGAATCAGCTCGGTCAGCAGGTCGGGCAACGGCATCCGCCCCCAGCGCACCACCTGCTCGATGGCGAAGGCGATGACCGTGTGCGGCTCCGTGCGCCGGAAGAACTCGGCCACCTTCAGCAGATGCTTGAAGGCGTCCTCGCGGGTGCGGATGGCGTCCACGGATTCGGCCTGGG
>JAGVLI010001049.1 GCA_020054355.1 Planctomycetales bacterium
AGCGCTGCGGCTGGCGGTCGGCCGGCGGGTCGAGCGGGAATCGGCGCTGCTCGGTGGTTAATGGGGAAGCCGAACAAAGTTGTAGGGTCCGCTGTGCGGACCAAGAACCATCGGCAATCCGACTGCTCGATGGTCCGCACAGCGGACCCTACGCCGATCACCAGGGGTTTCACTTCCCCTCGTGGATGCGTGCTGTGGTCGCGCCCGCACCCAGGTCGAAGCGGTCGAGATTCATCACCTTGTCCCATGCCGACACGAAGTCGCGCACGAACTGTTCCTGTGCATCATCGCAACCGTAAACTTCCGCGATGGCCCGGAGCTGGGAGTTCGCGCCGAAGACCAGGTCGACGGCGCTGCCCGTCCACTTGACCTTGCCCGACTTGCGGTCGCGCCCCTCGTAGACGTGCTCGTCCTGGGCCGACTTCCGCCACTCCGTGCCCATGTCGAGCAGGTTCACGAAGAAGTCGTTGGTCAGTGCCCCCGGTCGCTCGGTGAAGACGCCTAGCTCGGCCTGTCCGCCCCCGGCATTCAGCACGCGCAGGCCACCCACCAGCACCGTCATCTCTGGCGCGGTCAGGGTCAGCAGGTGCGCCCGATCCACCAGCAACGCTTCCGCCGGCCGCTCGAGTCCCTTGCGGTAATAATTGCGAAAGCCGTCCGCTTTCGGTTCGAGCACGGCGAAGGACTCCACGTCGGTCATTTCCTGCGTCGCATCGGTGCGCCCGGGCCAGAAGGGCACGCGCACGGTGTGCCCGGCCTTCTTGGCGGCGGCCTCCACGGCAGCACAGCCGCCCAGGACGATCACGTCCGCGAGCGAGACCTTTTTCTTGCCGCCGGACTGCGCGCTGTTGAAGTCCTTCTGGATTTTCTCCAGGACTGGCAACACCTTGGCGAGTTCGGCCGGCTGGTTGACTTCCCAATCCTTCTGTGGGGCCAGGCGCAGGCGGGCCCCGTTCGCGCCACCGCGTTTATCGGTGCCGCGGAAACTGGCCGCCGCCGCCCAGGCGGTGGACACCAGTTGCTTGGTGGACAGTCCGGAGGCGAGGAGCTTGGCCTTGAGGTCCGCGACGTCCTGCGCGCCGATCAATTCGTGATCGACCTTGGGCACCGGGTCTTGCCACAGCTGCGGCGGGGGCACCTGCGGGCCGAGCAACCGCGTGACCGGCCCCATGTCGCGGTGCGTCAGCTTGTACCACGCCTTGGCAAAGGCCTGGGCCAGCTCGTCCGGGTTCTGGTGGAAGCGCTTCGCGATCGGCGCGTAGATCGGGTCCAGCTTCAGGGCCAGGTCCGTCGTGAACATCATGGGGGCGTGCTTCTTCTTCGGGTCGTGGGCGTCCGGCACGGTGCCCTGGGCCTTTGCTTCCTTGGGGGTCCACTGGTTGGCGCCGCCCGGCCCCTTGATGAGCTGCCAGTCGTAGCCGAACAGGTTTTCGAAGTAGCCGTTGTCCCACTTCACCGGGTTGCTGGTCCAGGCGCCTTCCAGGCCGCTGGTGATGGTGTCGCCGCCCTTGCCGCTGCCAAACGTGTTCTTCCAGCCGAAACCCTGCTCCTCAAGGCTGGCGCCCTCGGGGTCGGCTCCGCAATACTGAGCCGCGCTGGCAGCGCCATGGGCCTTGCCAAAGGTGTGGCCGCCGGCAATCAGCGCCACGGTCTCTTCGTCGTTCATGGCCATGCGGCGGAAGGTTTCCCGAATGTCCCGGGCGGCGGCGAGCGGGTCCGGGTTGCCGTTCGGCCCCTCCGGATTCACGTAGATCAGGCCCATCTGCACCGCGCCGAGCGGGTCTTCGAGCACCCGGTCGCCGGTGTAGCGCTCGTCGCCCAGCCACTTATTCTCCGGCCCCCAGTAAATGTCCAGGGGTGGCTCGTAGACGTCCTCGCGCCCGCCGGCGAAACCGAAGGTCTTGAAGCCCATCGACTCCAGGGCCACGTTGCCGGTGAGGATCATCAGATCGGCCCACGAGATTTTTCGGCCGTACTTCTGCTTGACCGGCCAGAGCAACCGGCGGGCCTTGTCGAGGCTGACATTGTCGGGCCAGCTGTTGAGGGGCGCGAAGCGCTGGGCGCCGGAGCCAGCACCGCCCCGGCCGTCGGAGATGCGGTAGGTGCCGGCGCTGTGCCACGCCATGCGGATGAAGAGCGGCCCGTAGTGGCCGTAGTCGGCGGGCCACCAGTCCTGCGAGGTCGTCATCACCGCTTCGATGTCTTTCTTCAGCGCGTTCAGGTCGAGTTTTTTGAACTCCTCCGCGTAGTTGAAGTCCTCACCCATGGGGCTGGTCTGGGGAGAGTTCTGGTGGAGTATCTGCAGGTCCAGCTGATTCGGCCACCAGTCGCGATTCGACTGGCCCCGAGCACCGACGGGTCGGGGGGCGGTACCGTTCAGCACCGGGGTTTTCGTTTCGGTCGCCATATTTCCTCCCATGCGTCTTTGGAGAGAACGAGCATTGGTTGCGGAATCCGCAAGTGCGCCTGATTCCTTTTTAGGAATCATTCGCAGCGTTGTCCGCAATGTTTTGCAACCAGGCAATCCGCACGCGAGCCAGGACCATTCGGTTCGCCTTGACCGCCACGCGCCGCCTGGGGCAAGATAGCGCTCATGCTTCGTTTATTATTGGCCCTGGCTGCCACGGTGGTGCTCGGACTCGCTTCCCGGCTGCATCCGGTGGGTTGGTATCTCTACGACAGGATTCTCGGGGAAGTCCTTTATGCCGTGGCAGCTTACCTCGCTCTGGCGATGCTGTTTTTCCGCAAGCCGCCGCTCTTCATCGCCGCGCTGGCGTTTGCTGGTTGCCTGACGGTCGAGGTGTTCAAGCTGACGGGCCTTCCGGCCAAATACCAGCATGTGTTCTTGGTGCGCTGGTTCCTGGGCATGGTCTTTGCCTGGGTGAATCTCGGCTATTACTTCATCGGCGCGGTGCTGAGCGCCTGCGCGGACGGTGCGACTCGCGGGGGATCGGGAATCGGGCGTCGAGAAGCGGCGCTATGAGTTCGATCACGGTACGCCGCAACTCGGAACCCGGGCCGCCGGCATCAAGGCAATTTGGCGATGGCCACGTTCGAGATGTCGGCGATCACCTTGCGGATCAGTTCCCAAGTCGCCCGATGGTAGTCTTCCGGGATGTCCATTCTCTGGCCGACGGGGCTTCGGGCCAGCTTGCCGGCTTTCGCTTCATAGGTCTTGCTCGCGACGCCTCGGTTATGGACCAACACGTCGCGCGAGGCTTTGGCCTCCGCGATGCGTTCGATCTCGTCTGGCGTCGGACAGCCGAGCTTGGCCCTGGCTTCCAGGTACTCGAACCAGCCTGCGGGACGCTCATACAGAATCTCGTTCAGTTCCTTGTCGACCACCTGCAACGTGATGGCGTCCTTGTCCGGCGCCTCCAGGATCGTCTGGTAGTCCACTTTTTTGCCGATCAAATTCCGGGGATACGCCAGGAGCCAGAGTCGCAGCAGGTCGAAGAACCAGTTCTCGAAGATCGAGATGAATTGTTGGAAGGTCGCTTCCGTGAGCTGCTCGGCCACATAGCCCCGCGCCTTGCGGGCGAGTTCCCCCTGCGTCGTCACGGTGCCGGTGGCGATGCTCCATGTGGTAAACTGGCGGCCTTCTGAAATTACCTCGCGTACGAGGTCCCAGGCGAGCGTCGTATCCGTGAAATAATCGTGGGCCGCGTTGAGATCGGCCAGTACACGGTCGCGCAATGCTCGGATGTCATCGGCCAGTGCCATCGCAATCCTTCGCTCAATGGACGCTATCCAAAACGGCCTGGACGGCGGCCGCGTTCCCTGCACGGCCCAGGTTGATTTCCGCCATTTCGGGACCGCCGTCAAAGGAGATCACATTGTCACGGACCCAGTAGTAGATGCCGCAGCCGTCGAGCAGCCGGCGCACTTCGTCGAGCTGACTGTAGGGCAGCCTGATATAGGGGCCGGCCGTACCTTCGGTCGAGACGTGCAAAGGCTTCTTCGTAGTGACGTCGGTCATGGTCTAGTCCTCCATTTCACGAACTCCGAATCCCATCCTTGGGGAATTGCTTCATCCGCGACACCGATCATCGTAAGCGTTGAAGGCCGGGCTGAAAATGGCGCGGCGACTGCCTCTCGGTGGCACGCTCGCGCTTTGCCTGGCGAGCGTCGAGGCGTCAGCCCGACGTGTCCAAGCTGCGGCGCGAACACGTCGGGCTGACGCTCCGACGCTCGCCCCAAGAGATGCGATTGCTCAGCCGAACGCTCACACGCGCCA
>JAGVLI010000242.1 GCA_020054355.1 Planctomycetales bacterium
CGGGCCGTTGCCCACCGCGTCCATGACCGGCAGGCAACCAAGGAGCGCCCCGATCCTCCAGGGTACGACCTTGCCGGCGCTGCTGGTTATTTGACCTTCATCGTACCGTTTGCCGCCGGCGCCACACTCGCGGCTGCGCCGCTCGTGCCGTCGCGGAGCGGCGGGGTACTTTAGCCGGTCACCACGATGACGTGCAGCTCGCCCGGACCGTGGACGCCCGTCACCAGCTTCAGCTCGATGTCGCCCGTCTTGCTCGGCCCGGTAATCAGCGACAGGCACGATGGCAGCTTCAGCCGGCCGGTGCCCGCCGTCGGCCGGGACGACAGCTTGGCAAACAGATCGAAGAGGTCGGGCAGCAGCTGGGCCTGATGCGCCACGGCAACATGCACCGGCGGCAGCAAGCTGAAGGAACGCGGTTCCGCCGGCCGGGCCAGCAAGGCGACCGTGCCGGTCTCGGCCACCAGATAATCGACGCCCGTGATGCCGATGTCGGCCTTGAAGAGTGGTTCCCGACAGTCCTCCGGCGTCAGACCTTCCGGCCCCTGCGTCTCCACGCCTGCCGCGTGCAGCTGCTCGGCCAGCCCCAAGCCATCGATGAACGCGCCCCGGCCCAGCAGAGCCAGCCGCGCACTTTTCGCCTGGATCAATTCCAGTACCTTGGCGGCAGCCGCTTCCTGGTCGGCAACGACATACGGCTGACCGCCGGCCGCTTGCAATTCCGTGCAGAAGCGCGCGGTCAGATCGGGTCCGCCGCCCTGATAGCCGACCTGGCCCCGCGCCGGCAGGTCGGGCACTTCTCCCGGACGATTGCCGGCTTTCAAGGCGTCCTGGACTCGTTGCAAGAAGACGTCGCGCGCCGAAGACATGCTTGGGTACCGCCGAAATAGTCGCTGGAGCCGCCGTGGTCTTCTGGTAAAGTAGGCCCGGCCGCGCCCGGCCGCAAGGAGTGCTGTTGTAGGTCAGGCTTTCCAGCCTGACAGTGTTGTAGGTCAGGCTTTCCAGCCTGACCATCCGGTCCTGGGCGCTGCCGTCAGGCTGGAAAGCCTGACCTACGCTTGGAGTGCTTCATGAATGAGATGCTGATCCGGCCAATCGCGCCGGCCGACCGCTTTGAAGTCGCCGACTTGATTTATTCCTCGATCAACAGCTGGTACGACACGCACGGCCGAATGTTTCGCTTCAGCGGCGGGCCGAAGGTCACGGAAGTCTTCTACGACGTGTACCACGACCTGGAACCGGGCTGCGCCTTCGTGGCCCAGCATCCCGACACCGGCCGGCTGATGGGTTCGTGCTACTATCACCCGCGCCAGCACCATGTTTCGCTGGGCATCATGAACGTGCATCCGAACTATTTCGGCATGCAAGTCGGCCGGCGCTTGCTGCAAGCCATCATCGACTTCACCGAGCGCGGCGGCTACCCGGCCCTACGGCTCACCTCGAGCGCCATGAACCTCGATTCCTTCTCGCTCTACAGCAAGGCCGGTTTCGTGCCACACTGCGCCTTTCAGGATATGTTCCTGCCGGTGCCGGCCGAGGGCATGAAGCAGCCGCCGCCGGGAACTGATCGCGTTCGGCCCGCGACCCCAGCCGACATACCCGCGATGGCGGCCCTGGAGATGGAAGTCAGCGGCATCACCCGCGAGGAGGATTACCGCTATTGCATCGCCAATCGGGCCGGCTACTGGCACGCCGCCGTGCATGAAGACTCGCGCGGCCACATCGACGGTTGGATCGTGTCGTGCGGGCACCCGGCCATGAACATGCTCGGCCCGCTGGTGGCCCGCACCGAACAGGAAACCGCCGCCCTGCTCTGGACCGAATTGAACTGCCACAAGGGCCGCTCGCCGCTGTTCCTGGTGCCCGTGGAGCGCGGCCAGCTGGTTCACCAGATGTACGGTTGGGGTGCGAAGAATTGCGAAATTCACTTCTGCCAGGTGCGCGGCAAGTTCCAGCCCTTTGCCGGCATCAGCATGCCGTCGTTCTTGCCGGAGACCGGCTGAGGACCGCCTTGCGGCTTTGCACGCCCGGTTTCGTTTCATCTCATTTCACTGACACCCCCTCGCCAGTCTCAATGAGAATCAATAAGAGTTAGTGGACACTAATTTCGACATGAACGAGCCTGCGATGACTCAGCGACAGTTCGCCAGCGACACCTGGGCCAGCCTCCATCCCGAAGCCTTGCAGGCCATGCAGGCGGCCAACGACGGCCATTCATCCGCTTATGGCGACGACCCCTGGACGGCCCGCGCCGTCCGGCAGCTGCGCGACCTGTTCGAGACCGATTGCGAAGTGTATTTCGTGGCGACCGGCACGGCGGCGAACGCGCTGGCCCTGGCGGGCATCTGCCAGTCCTATCACAGCGTCATCTGTCATGCCGACGCCCACATTCAGACCGATGAATGCGGCGCGCCCGAATACGCCGGCAAGGGCATCAAGCTGATGACCGTCCGCGCGCCGGACGGCAAGCTCACTCCCGCCACGATCCGCGAGACGGCAGCGCGGCGGCGCGACGTGCATAGCCACAAGCCGCACGCGGTCAGCATCAGCCAGGCGACGGAGGTCGGCACGCTTTACTCGGTCGATGAGTTGCAGGCAATCGGCGCGACGGTGAAGGAATTGCAGCTGCTGCTGCACGTCGATGGCGCGCGGTTCGCCAACGCGCTGGCCACGCTGAACGTGCCGGCGAAGGCCATCTCCTGGCAAGCAGGCGTCGATGTCCTGTGCTTCGGCGGCGCGAAGAACGGCGTCTCGCTGGCCGACGCGATTATTTTCTTCAATCGTTCACTGGCGGCGGACTTCGAGTATCGGCGGAAGCAAGCAGGGCACCTGGTTTCCAAGATGCGCCTGCTGACCGCTCCCTGGGCCGCGTTGCTGGAGTCCGGCGTCTGGCTGGACAATGCCCGGCACGCCAACCGGATGGCGCGCGTGCTGGAGAGTGAGTTACGCGACTTTCCGGAAATCCGCATCCTGTATCCCGTGCAGGCCAACGCGGTGTTCGTCAAGATGCCCGAAGCGTGGAATCATGCCCTGCACGAGCGCGGCTGGCACTTCTACACCATCGCCGACGGCGAACGGCTGATGTGCTCCTGGGACACGCAGCCGGAAGACGTGGCCGCCTTCGTTCGGGATGTCCGCGGTCTGGCGCGGGACTGAGGGACCGGTTGATTCTCTTTCAGTCGCGGACGCACCGCAGGCGCAGCACGAAAGATTGAATAGCTGACAGCTATTCGCTGATGGCTGACAGCAGCCGTAGGGTCCGCTGTGCGGACCATGAACCAGGACCATCTCGGTGGCTCAGCCGTAGGGTCCGCTGTGCGGACCATGAACCAGGACCATCTCGGTGACTCCGTGGTCCGCACAGCGGACCCTACGAGTGTTTTGCGGCAGTCACTATCCCGTCACCTGCCGGAACAGCAGCATCAGTCCTCCCAGTAAGGCCGCGATGAGGACGGCCCCGCCGAGCGACACGGCCCGGTTCGCGGCGCCGTTCGCCCGCAGCCAGGGACCGAGCGCGGCTTGCAACGAGGGCATGACGGGCCATTGCAGCAGAGCGACACTCAGCGCATTGCCGAGCAGCATCGACACCGCCAGGCCCAGGAAGCGGTAGTGCGGCGCGACGAAGATGTTCAGGAGCATGACCGTCGGATAAAGTCCGAGCAGCACGGTCAGCATCATTTTCCAGGCGGGCAGCGGCCTCGTCGGCGTGTCGAGCATGGTGGCGAACCAGGGGCCGAAGCCGGTCGGCAGCGTCTTCAGCCGAAAGTCCTCGATTTCCTGGGGACGCCGGCCGAGCCATTCGGCCCGCAACGGCGAAGCGAGCCAGCGCTGCTGATCCTCGGCCTTGTCGAAATGCAGGACGATCACCCATTCGTGCCGGGCAGCGTCGAGCGGCGGATAGCTGTCGGTCGAGTGGTAGCCCGGAAAGGTTGAGGCCGCCTGGATGATGCCCTGCTGCCAGGCCAGGAAGCGCTCGACGCAATCGGGCGGCACGCGATGGACGATCACCGAGGAGGCGCGGGGCGCGGCGGCGTTCATGTTGCTCTCAAAGTCTCATCGGGCCTTATCGCTGGCGCTGGGCCGTCGATCCCGGGGTGCGCTCTTCGCGCACCGCCGCCGTGCGCGGCAGCAGGTACGAACGGCTGACATAGTCGCCCAGCGCTTTGCCGCTGGCAAGTCCCGCGGTATTGTCGAACTCCCAGTGAATGCCGCCATAAATGCGGCTGCGGCCGGCTTCCTGGGCGGCCGCCGAGAAGCTGTTGAACGACCGCACGGTGCCCGGCAAGCCATCGGACGCGGTGCTGAAC
>JAGVLI010000228.1 GCA_020054355.1 Planctomycetales bacterium
GTAGAGGCCCGACAGCAGAAAGCCCGGAATCGTCGCCGCCGCGAACAGCGCGCCGACCGAGGTGTTCAGCATCTCGCCCATGACCACCAGCATGATCGACGGCGGAATGAGGATGCCCAACGTGCCGGCGGAGGCGATGACGCCGATGGACAATCGCTTGTCGTACCCGGCCGCCAGCATGGGCGGCAGCGAGATCAGGGACAGCAGGATCACCGAGGCACCGACTACGCCGATCGGCGCGGCAAGGATGGTCCCCATGATCATGACCGCGACAGCCAGGCCACCCGGGGTGCGGCGCAGCATCACCTGAGTCGCGTCGAGCATGTCCTTGGCGACGCCGCTTCGTTCGAGCAGCGCCCCCATGAAGATGAACATGGGCAACGACACGAGCACCGGGTCGACCGCAACGCCGCCCCACATGCGCAGCAGGATGCTGTTCAGCTTGACGAGATTGAACTCGCCCAGCCCCCAGCCGATCAGGGCGAAGATCAGTCCCGTGCCACCCAGCACGTAGGCGACGGGATAGCCGCAGAAGATGATGAAGAACATCGTCGCGAACATGATGAGCGCGAGATTTTCGGCGAACCAGTTGAGCACGAGGCGGCTCCGCGAAGGCGTTGTTTGCTGAAGGGGGCGGCGCGTCAGATCGGGTCCACGACCCGCTCGATGTTCATGCGGGCGCGGGCCGAGAGCGGACCGCCGAACAGGAACACGATGAGACGCAGGAGAACCGATACGATCGCGGCCACGAGAAGCCACAGGCCGAAGACGAACAGAAACTTGATGATCCAGCGCTGCGGGATGCCGATCACCGCCTCCGAGCCTTCACCGGTCGCATACGACGTGGCAACGAAGCCGAGGCCGTACCAGGCGACCATGCCGGCATAGGGCAGCGCGAAGACCACGCAGCCGATGAGCTCGATCCATGCCCGCGTCCGCAGCGAACGATGGGCCGTGATCGTGTCGACGCGCGGATGTGCATTGAGGATGTAGCAGTAGCCCAGCCACATCGAGAACAGGATCGTATGCAGGTGCCACTCGAGTTCCTGCAGCCGGGTCGACCCCAGGCCGGGAAGCTGAAAGCCCATCTTGCGCGTGATGACGTCGAAGCAGATCACCACCATCAGCACGATCATCAGCCAACTCGTCCAGCCGGCGAACCGGCGCAGCATACCCTCGACCGAGTCGGCAACCGCCAACAGACTACGCATGCAACTCGTCCTTCATTCGGTGTGGAATGTCCTGCGAACGAAGGGGCCGGCTTTGCCGCCGGCCCCTTTTGTTGTTCGCAATGGCTACTTCAGGTAGCCGCGATCCTTCCAGATCGCATATTCCTTGCGGAACTTGCTGAGCGAATCCCAGGCCTTCTTGAATTCCGGGCTCTTGGCGGACTGCTCGACCGCGACCTCATCCCACGCCTTCTGGAAGGCGGCAATGAACTCGGGCCCCCAGGTCATGAGCCTGACGCCCTTGCCCTCGATTTCGATCATTGCCTTGGGCTGCAGCGATTCACCCAGGCTGATGCCTTTGAGCACGGTCTGGTCGCACGCCGCCTCGATGACCAACTTCTGGGTCGGCGAGAACGAGTCCCACTTGGCCTTGTTGATGATCAGGTCGCCGACGGTGGCCTGCTGATGCCAGCCGGGGAAGTAGTAGAACTTCGCCACCTGGTGGAAGCCCAGGCTGAGATCCATCACCGGCATCGAGAACTCGGTGGCGTCGATCGTGCCAAGCTGCAGGGCCTGGAAGATTTCGCCGGCCTGGATGAGCTGGGTCGACACGCCGAGCTTCTGCATGACGTTGGCGCCAAGCCCGAAGAAGCGCATCTTGAGCCCCTTCAGATCCTCGAGCGTCTTGATCTCCTTGCGGAACCAGCCCGAGGCCTCGGGCGGGATCAGGTGGCACATGACCGAGTGGATGTTGTACTTGGCGTACAGCTCCTGCATCATTTTCTCGCCGCCGCCCTCCTTCATCCAGGCGAGGTATTCGCCGATGCCGGGGCCGAACGGCACCGTCGAATAGACGGCAAAAGCGATGTCCTTGCCGGTCCAGAAACCGGGTGTCGCCCAGGCCGCATCGAGCGCGCCGGAGGAGACGGCATCGAAAGCTTGGTTCGGCGGCACGATCGCCCCGGGCTCCAGGAACTTGACGTCGATCGAACCGCCCGACAGCTTCCTCATCTGGTCGACAGTGAAGTTCGCGTTCGGTCCCAACAGCGACAGCGACGATGCAAAGTTGGATTGCATCTGCAGCCGCACCTTCTTGTCCTGCGCCGCAGCCGAACCTACGCCCAGGGCGATCGCGGCAGCGGCCGCGGCCCCTCCAATCATACCAATCAAACGCATCCTTTTATCCTCCCGTTGCACGAAGCCACGCGAAGGACGTCCGGCGTCCGCTACGCTACCACTGGTACTACTCTCCCGCCTTGGTCCATCGCTCCCAGACTCCGACGGATGCCTGTGTTCCGTCGGTGGCCGGCTTCAGTGCAGAGCCGGCTCTTTTTCTACGCAGTCACGGTGCAAGCCAGCGCACGGAAAGTCAAATGACTCGTTGCGCAAGCGGTGCCCGAAAAGAGGGCAGTCTTTGCTCACAGAGTCGGTTCTTTGTCGATCATCGAGACGTGAGCCATGATGACCTTCCATCCCGAATCCGGAAATCGCACCCAGGTCTGGCTCTGCCGGCCGA
>JAGVLI010000758.1 GCA_020054355.1 Planctomycetales bacterium
GAAGCCGACCGCCCAGGCGCTGCTGCATGTCGAGGCCACCCAGCCCTGGGTCGCCTATCACCGGGCGGAAAGCAAGACCGACTTCCAGAGCTACCAGCGGACCCAGATCGCTTTGGTCAAGAGCCGCTTCGTGCTGAATTCCGCCCTGCGTCAACCGGAGGTCGCCGCGCTGCCACTGGTGCGCGAGCCGCTCGACCCCATCGCCTGGCTGCAAAAGGAACTGATCGTCGATTTCACCGTGGCCCCGGAAATCATGCGGATCGCCATGACCGGCCACCAGCCCGACGACATGCGGACCCTGGTAGGGAAAATTTCCCGCGCCTATCTCGACGAAATCGTGAAGCGCGAGGACGTCAAGCGCCGCGACCGGCACGAGAAGCTCAAGGAAATCCACGAACGCTATCAGGAAACGTTGCGGACCAAGCGGCGCACGCTGCGCGAGCTGGTGGAGAACGTCGGCACCGGCGACCCCAGCACGCTCGCCCTCAAGCAACGGCTGGCGCAGGAGCAACTAGCGCTGTCCGCCAAGGAACTGCTGCAGCTCGAATCGGACTTGCGGCGCTTGCAGACCGAGATGGGCGTCCGGCAAAACTCGCCGGACGCACCCGAAGAGGTCGTGCTGACGGAAGCCGACCTCGACGAACTGCTGCGCAAGGACCCGACTCTGGAACGACTGCTGCAACGCCAGGTGCAGCTGGAACAGGACATCAACGAGGCGCTGCGGGTCGCGGCGCGCGGCGAGGAGGAGCCAGCCGTCAAGATGCTGCGCGGCGAATTACTGAAGCTGGAAGCCTCGATCGAGCAGCGACGCCGCGAGGCCCGGCCGTTGCTCGTCGCCCAGTACCAGAATCGGCTGCAGCGCAACAGCAAGAGCAACCTGACCACGCTCGGCGGCCGGCTCAAGCTCTTCGAGGAGCTGCGCAAGAATTTAGTCAAGGACATCGACCGGCTGTCGGTGGAAGCCCGTTCCTTGAACAAAGGCTCGCTCGACATCGAAACCTACAAGCAAGACATCGCGCAGACCGAGGACACGGCCAAGAAAGTGGCGGCCGAACTGGAAGCGATGTCGGTTGAGTTCAAGGCGGTGCCGCGCATCACGGAACTGGAAAGCGCCGCGGTGTCCCAGCAGGACGACTTCGCGCGCCGATTGATGGCGACAGCCGGTGCTGCCTTCGCAGGACTGGTGCTGAGCTGCCTGACGCTGGCGTGGTGGGAGCATCGTGCCCGCCGCGTGCAGTCGGCCGGTGAGATCGAGCAGGGTCTGGGCATTCCGCTGATGGGCACCGTGCCGCCATTACCGCCGGTCGCTTTTGCATCCACGGACGCCGCTTCCCTGTCGCACGATCCGCTCGACGCCGTGCGGGCCATGGCGCTGCACACCGCGCGAACCGATTCGCTGCGTGTGCTCATGGTCACGAGTGCCGTGGGTGGTGAAGGCAAGACTTCTCTGGTCAGTCGGCTGGGGATCAGCCTGGCGCGGGCGAACCGGAAGACCTTGCTGATCGACTGCGACCTGCGCAATCCGAATCTGCATCGCTCGTTTCAGCTCAAGCAGGAGCCGGGGCTGAGCGAAATCATGGAAGGCTCGCTGCTGGCCGACGAGGTGATTCAGCCCAGCGGGGTCAACGGCCTGTCGGTGATCGCGGCCGGGCACGTCACCGCGACGGCCCTGCAAGCCATCAGCCAGGAGACGCTGCGCTTTATTCTCGACAAGCTGCGCGACGACTACGAATTCATCCTGGTCGATACCTGCCCGGTGCTGCCGGTGGCTGATGCCCTGTTGATCGGTCAACAGGTGGATGGCGTCATCCTGTCCGTGCTGCACGACGTCAGCCAGTTGCATCAGGTCCACGGCGCTTGCCAGGGGCTGCAACGCATGGGAGCGCGCCTGCTGGGCGCGGTGGTCAACGGCATCAGCCGAGACAGCTCGGCGCAGGGTTACTACCAAGCACGGCAGCTGGAGCAACCGGCGACCGGGCAGACGATCAGCACTTGATCGATTCGATTCGTCCAGGCCGCTTTTCAACGATGTTTCAAGGATGATGCGATGCTTCGTTATACACCTTTCGTCGTGGCGTTCTTCATCGTGACCGGGGCGGGGCTGCTGCACGGACTCTGGTCCGACCGCTGGCAAGCTTCGGATGCTCCCGAAGCAGCCGCCGAGCGGTTGCGAGCCTTGCCGCTGGTCATCGGCGACTGGGAAGGCAGCGCCAGCGAACTGGACGCCGTGCATGCCCAGCGCGCCGAGATTCGCGGCTCGGTGCAGCGGCTCTACGTTCATCGCGCCACCAAGCAAGAAATCATGGTCGTGCTGCTGTGCGGCCGGCCGGGACCAATCGCGGCGCATTCGCCGGAAGTGTGCTACCCCGGCAGCGGCTTCAAACAGGAGGCGGCGCGGAAGCAGCATCAAGTCGTGCCGAGCGCCGATGCCGTGCCGATGCCGCTCTGGCAGGCGACTTTCGTCAAGGAGTCGTTTCCCGTGAGGGAACAGCTGCGCGTCTACTGGGGCTGGAATCCAGGCACGACCTGGCAGATTGCCGAGGAGCCGCGCCTGGCTTTCGCGCGCTTTCCGATGCTCTGCAAGATCTATGTCATCCACCGCTCCCTAGCTGGGGACGGCGCTGCCGATCCCTGCCCCGAATTCCTCAAGCAGCTGCTGCCGGCCGTCAACACCGCGCTGGTGCCTTCCACGTGATGGTTGCACCTCGGTCCACTGCTTCAAGAGGCAGGAATACGGAGAAGTCATCATGCAGCAATTGATTCGCCAAGGATTCGTCCGGTTCTTTGAAGGCGCCGTCAAGGGTCGGCCCACGTTCCGCTACCTGCGCGAACTCGAAGCCAGCCAGTGGCTCCAGCGCGATGAACTGGAGCGCCGGCAACTGGCAGCGCTGCGCCGACTGCTCTTCCATGCCCAGGCGACCTGCCCGTATTTCCGGCAAAGCTGGTCCGCGCTCGGACTGGA
>JAGVLI010000298.1 GCA_020054355.1 Planctomycetales bacterium
AAAAAAAGTACAGCTGCTGTGCAGCTGACCCAAGAAAACAGGCAGCTGACGAGCCAATTTTGGTAGGTCAATTACCCCCCTGTGGGAATCCAGGCTAGCCAGCGGGAGAGGAGCGCGCAGAGGTTCCCTGCGGTGAATCGGGAATCTCGGAAGGCTTCCATGGCGTGAGAAACTGCGGAAGCCGCAAGGAATGGATCGGGAAAATGGGCCAATTCGGGGCCATCCCAGCTTACCTGGACGGTCGATTCCGTCTGGGATGCCTTGAGGTTGACGAAGGCGATATCCAGCTTCTTCGAGCAGCAATTCGGCGACCTGTCGTTTGGGTGGCTCGACTTCGTCCGCGAGTGGACCGAGAAGACCGTGGTACCCGGCGGGTCGTCGGGTGGACTGGTGCGGCGTACTACTGGCGGAACCGGTACGGCCGGGCCAGCGAGCACAACGAGTCGGCACCGATAGAACACTGTCGCTGGAGTTGTCCAGCGGCGCGGTTCAACGGCTCAAGATCAGTCCTTCGGTCAATCAGGAGCAAAACATCGACCGCCGGTCTCAGGCACCGGTGTCCCTCGCGGCAAGGAGGGTGTTCCCTTCTGGACGGGGTCGATCCATCCAACGTGCTGGAAATCAAGGTGACGCCCGAAGCACAGCACGAGATCCAGCCTCCCGCCAGAGTGCGTGGCAAGCCCCTGCAGAGATGAAACTGCTCCTGATGCTAAAGCTGAACTCGATTCAGAAAGGCCTTGGCCCGGGGGCTGGCTGAATCTCCGAAGAACTCTTGCGCTGTGCCGCGCTGGACGATCCTCCCGTGCTCCATGAAAAGGATTCGATCCGCCACTTCCCGGGCGAATCGCATCTCGTGCGTCACGACCAGCATCGTCATGCCGTCACTCGCCAGCCGACCGAGAATCTCGCGCACGTCCCCGACCATTTCGGGATCCAGCGCCGAGGTGGGCTCGTCAAATAACATGACCTCGGGGCCGAGGACCAGCGCGCGACAGATCGCCACACGCTGCTGCTGGCCTCCGGAGAGTTCGGCCGGGTACTTATCCGACTGCTCCAGGACCTTGAACTTGGCCATCACATCTCTGGCTTTCCGCTCCGCCTCCGCCTGGGTATGCGCCAGCACTTTCCGGGGAGCCAGCGCGACATTCTGAAGGCAGGTCATGTGCGGGTAGAGTTCAAAACGTTGAAACACCATCCCGACCTTGGCCCGAAGGCCGGCCAAGTCACGACAGTTCCGCACACTGACGCCGCGGACGATGACGTCCCCTTCCTGGAACGGCTCCAGGCCGTTGACGCAGCGCAGCAGGGAGCTTTTTCCCGAGCCGCTCGGGCCGCAAATGACGACGCATTCTCCCTGCTGGACCTGCGCGCTGACGTCTGCCAGCGCCTGAAAACTTCCATAGCGAAGCCCCAGGTTCCTGAATTCGATGATCAGATCACTCACGGCCCTGGACCTCCCGGTCAAACGGCTTGCTTCCCCGCCATTCGCCTTTCCATCCGCCTTACCAGAAGGCTGAGGAAGAAACAGGACCCAAAATAGATGCTTGCCAGCATCGAGTATAGCCAGACCGGTTGTACCTGCTGCGCGTTGATGATCGATGTCCTGCGCAACACCTCGCGGACGCCGATGGCACTGGCCAGCGTCGAATCCTGGAAGGCGATGATGCTCTGGGAGAGCAAGGAGGGCATCACCCGGCGCAGGGCCTGAGGCCAGATGATGTAGAGCGTGACCTGCCAAGGCTTCAGCCCGGTGGCCAGGCCGGCATGACGTTGCTCGGTGCTGACGGATTGCAAGCCGGTGCGCATGAATTCGGCAAAGTAGGCGGCCTCAAAGACCGTCAGTCCAATGAGCGCGGCCCAGTAGGCGTCCACCCGGAGGTCCACGAGCATTGGCGCCGTGTAGTAAATCCAGAACATGACCATGAGCAGCGGTAAGCTTCGCAGAAGATTGACGTAGACCGTCGCAGGATAGTAGATCAGCCGGTAGCGCGAAATTCTTGCCAGGGCGAGCAGGCAACCGGCCGGGAAAGCCAGGAGGAGTGCCAGGAGGGTGAGCGTCACGTTGTATTCCAGCAACGCGAGCAGGAGCGTGCCGAAGTTCTTGACGGATTCAGGCACGGGCGGTCCTTTCCCGCTGGATCAGGCCGGGAACGCGCATGCGTTTCTCGACGGCCCCCATGGCCAGCGCCACGCCCCAGGCGATGAGAAGGTAGACCGCGGTGCCGATCGTATTGGCCTCGACCCAGTGGAAAGTGTGAAAGCCGATCCTTTGCGCCATGTACGTCGTCTCGGCCACGCCCACCGTCATGGCCAGGGACGAACTCTTGAAGATGGTAAGGAATTCCGTGGTCAGGCTGGGGAAGATGAGCCGGAGCACCAAGGGGACGACGACATACCGTTGCATCTGCCACCAGGACAGCCCCGTGGCCAGCGCCCCCTTCCTGATCCCGTCGCTGACCGCGTTCAGCCCGGCGCGGAAGTGCTCGGCCAGCTTGGCCGAAGTGTACAGGGACAGGGTCAAGATCGCGCTCCCGGCCTCCCACCCGACGTCGTAGAAGTAGGTCCGGGCGAATGTCGGCAGCAACATCGGCACGACGAAGTAAACAAAGAAGAGCTGAATCAGGAGAGGGACGTTCCGAAAGACCTCCACGTAGGCGGCTGCGAAGAGCCGCGCGCCTTTCCGCGGCGATTCCCCCATGACTCCGATCGCGATGCCGATGGCCAGCGCGAGGGCCCACGAGACCAGGGATATCCACAATGTCAGGAGAATCCCCCAGAGAATCCATTCCCGGAAAGGCGCCTCCCAGAGGATAGACCACTGCGCTGTGCTTACCATGACTTGGTTTCATCAAGGACCGCCCGGCAACGACTGAACTGCTGCCGGCTGGCATGGGGCTTGTGGGCGCCAGTCTATCTAAGAAGCAGTGCACCCAGGGCGCGCACGTCCGCAAGGTTCTCGATGTCGCTGGTCAGATCCAGGATCTGCTGGGCCATCGTACTGCCGACCGCCGGTTTGCTGAGTTTGAAGAACTTCTCTTCGATTTCCTCGCGCCGGAACGGATTCTCCGGGGTTCCTGCGGCACAATCCACTCGCTTGGAGAATTCACGACCGCTCTTGGTCCTGATTGCAACGATGGACGCATACCGCCTGGGAAAATCGACATCGAGGTCCTTGTCTCCGACGACCTCGACGCATTCGACGAGTCGTTTCACTTCGGGATCGGAACACCGGTCATAGAGGATATCGTCGATCATCACCTGGTGATGGACGGCGGCCACGGGAAGGATGTACTGCGCGGAATGGGACCGGAGTTCCGTGCCGTCAATGAGTTCGGCGCCGTTCCTGGGGAACCGCAGCACCATGTGGTCGATGTCCTTGCTCGCCAGCTGCTGCTCCTCGATGATACCCAAGAGCGCGTCCAAGCCGGGATGGAGGAACGCGCAGCTGGCGTAGCGCTTGAAGGCCAAGTCCATGATCAAAAACCTGACGCCTAGGCCTCGCGTCAGCCAGCCGAGGTCTTTTCCTTCCTCGCTGGAAAACGCCCGGAAAATGTTGTAGCGCCCCTCAAACAAGTCCGGTGGCGCCCCGAAGTCCTCCCCAGCGAGAAGCGCGGCCGTGACGCCGTTGCGGGCCGCGATGCTGTGATTGAACGGGCGGGAGTTTTCCGAAAAATCCTCTTTCCACGCCAGCAGGCCGGAGGTCTGCTGCGCCGCCAACCCCAGCGCGCGGAGGAACTGCTCGGAGTTGAGATTCAAGAGACGTCCCGCGGAAGTCGCGGCAGCAATCGCCCCGGCAATGCACGAGGGATGAAGCCCGCGTTCATAAAGTACGCGCGGGTTCAGGGCCAGACTCACCCGGCAATCGATGTCGGTGCCAACGATGAACGCAGTCAGAAACTCTTTGCCGCTCGAATGCTCGCGCTCGCCCACAGCCAGGCAGGTGGGCACGAGCGTTGCGGCCGGATGCACGACGGCCTCGGGATGATGGGCATCCAGGTCGCAGTAGTAGCCCATGCAGCCGTTCACCAGCGCCGCCTGCACGCAAGAGGACTTGAACCCCTGGCCGATGACGGTCGATTCTTCCGTTCCCCCCAGGCTCCGGGCGAGGTCGGCGAGGATTCGGGGCGCGGAATACTTGGGATTCGAGGCGGCCAGAAGCACCCCCAGAGTGTCCAGCAGCACGAGCTTTGCGTGTTCGACGACGCCCGAAGGAAGATCGCGGAAGGCGAGGTCTTTTGCGAACTTCACCACGTCGGCGACAATCGTCCCGGCCTTCGTCGCGGACGAACGGTCTTGCAACTCTTGCATGAGTGATCCCTTCAGGCCAATACCAATCGCCCGCGGGCAGCACGCTGTCCGTCCGCCGCTGCCTTACTGCGACTTTGCCTTGACTGGCACCTGTTTTACCAACGACTCGTCCAGGGCGATTGGTGGCGTCGGCACATGCTTCTTGAAAAAGGCGTGGGTGTCGTCAAAAAACTGCTTGGCCACCTGGGGCGTGCCGAAGCCCCACGAGAAACCGTGCGGCGCGCCCGGGTAGAGTATCACTTCCAGCTTCTTCTCGGCCTTCTTCAGTTCCGGGATGAAGATCTCGTTGTTGATCTTGTTGATGATGTGCTTATCGCCCTGACCGATGAAGATGGGGCAGTTGATCTTGCCAATCTTGTCGCGCGTGTGTTCTTGCAACTCCGGGGTGTAATAGCTCTTGGGGTCCTCCATGATCTTCTGGCCGTCGCTCACCTTGAATGGGGGTTTGCCGCCCAAGCTGTCCTTGTTGAACATGCCGGTGAAGAGGACGGTGGCCGGCTCCTGCGCGGCAATGGCACACAGCTGGGTCTCACCGGCCAATTCCAGGGCCAGGCTGCCGCCGCCGCTATCGCCCCACAGCACGATGCTCTTGGGGTCCACTTCCGGCATTTTCTTGACGTGCTCGATGATGGCCAGACAGTCCACTACGGGGTCCTTCGTTTGCGGGTCGTTCGTCAGGCCGCGGTAGGTAACGACGGCCGTGACGTAGCCGGCGGCGAGAAAGCGGGAGGGGGTTTGTCCCATCAAGAACCCCTTCATCCGGTCCATCGAGTAAGGCTCGAAACCGCCGTGAATGTGGATGAGGGCCGGAAAAGGCCCTTTACCAGGCGGCTTGCGGACCAGCGCCGTGGCCTTCCGCTTGTCCGAGGTCGGGGGCGCGATCACCGTGATGGGGCAAGCCTGCTCTGAGACCTCCGGCCGGGTGATTTGGGCTTGACCCAAAGCCAATGAGTCACCCGAGAACACAGTGGCCAAGAGAACCGCAACAGCGTGGCATTTCATCGCACATTTCCTTCGATGTCGCATTGGTTGGCTGCTTCTTCCCCTCTATTCGGGCCAGTTGTTCATCTTCCGGAGGAGCGCGAGTGGTTCGGGTAGTTCCTTCCGATAACCCAGGGGAACGAAGTATTTTTCGTACAGCAACTGCCAAAGCCCATTGGCGAACAGGTCAACAATCGTCAGGTTCACGATTCTGGTGAACCGAGAGTTGTTCTGACGCAAGGGAAATGCCTGCGCAGATAGGTTGACGTCGAGGTCAAAGACCCTCCACCGGGCCGGGTCGGGTGCCGCCATTCGCAGGCCGTGGAGGATCGGGCCGTCGGTGCAGTACGCCTCGATGGCGCCCGCTTGCAGTGCGGTCAGCCCCTCCGGATGGCCCTCGAAGCCAATGTACTTCACCGGGCCCCTGAAGACGGCGGTTTCCAGCAGCCGCTTCGTGAAGAGCACCTCCTCCAGCCCGCCCCGAGGGGCGCCCAGGCGACGGCCCTCCAGGTCCCGGACGCTGGCCACCGGGCTCTCCGCCGGCACGAGCGCGCAGGTGGTTGTCAAAAAGAAGGGGATGGAAAAATCGACCGCGTTGTGCCGGCCCCGCGTGATCACCGTGGCGCCGGCTTCCATGTCGATGGTCCGGTTTTGCAGCAAAGCGATGCGGGTCCTGCTGGTCACCGGCACGCAATTCAGCTTGATAGGAGTCTGCAGTTCCTGCTCCAGACGTTCGTGTACTTTGCGGGCGATCTCCGTGGAAAAGCCGGCGAAATGGTCGGCGGCGTCCAGGTAGCCGTAGGGGGGCATCGTTTCGTTGACGCCCAAATTGAACGTCCCCATTTGCTTGATGCGCTCCAGGGTCCCCTCCGAGGCGCCGGTCGATTCGACCTTCGCGCAACCCGGCGACAGCAAGCAGCCCGAGGCGACCAGCCCCGCTGCCAACACTTTACGACGGGTGAGAACAGTCCCCGGCGCCGTGCCGGGTTCAGTCCGATGGGAAAACATCATCATACCACTCGGTTTTGGGGCCGCTTCTCCAGGAAGGCGATCACGTTATCCACCACGCCTTCGTTCAGAAGCTCCACGCCTTCCGGCGTTTGGTCGGCGTTGTGCGGGGTCAAGACCACTTGCTGACAGGAAAGCAGTGGATGATCGGGGCGGAGTGGCTCGACATCGTAGACGTCGATACCGGCGCCGTCAAGCTGCCCGGAGTTCAGAGCTGCCACCAAAGCCGCAGTGTCCACCACGGGCCCGCGCGCCGTGTTGATCAGCAAGGCGCCGCGCTTCATCAGGCCGATCTGCCGTGCGCCAATCAGGCCGCGCGTCTGATCGGTGAGCTTGACGTGCAGGCTCACCACGTCGGAACTTCTCAGCAACTCCTCCAGCGGCACGAACTCGATGCCCAGCTGTGCCGCGCGCTCCGGCGAGGGGTGAAAGGTCCAGCCCAGCACGTTCATGCCGATGGCCCGAGCCAGCTTGGCCATTTCCGCCGCAATGTTGCCGGCGCCCACCAGTCCCAGCGTCTTGCCCCGCAAGTAGATGTTGTCCAACCTGGTCCAGCGCCCCAATTTCAAGGCGTTGGTCTGGAACGCGGCTCTCTTGGCGACCGCAAACATGAGCCCGAAGGCGTGCTCGGCCACGATCGGTGCTGTCCGGCCTGGCAAGTTGCAAACCAGGATGCCCAGTTCCTTCGCAGCCTCCAGATCGATGGCGTCGGTGCCGATGCCGCACACGGTGATCATCTTCAATTTGGGCAGCCGGCGCAGGACATCGCCGGGCCACTTCACCGCGCCGCGTGAGTTGATCATGCAGGTGGCCTCGCCGGCGCGGGCGATCTTTTCTTCGGCGGTCGCAGGGCGATTGGTGTGCAGGGCAACCTGACCGTGCCGCTGGAGCCGTTCGAGGTGCGGGGAGCTTTGCAGCTGGGGAGGGTCGTCACCAGGAATCACGATTGTTGTCGCAATAGACACGGCTTGGCACTCCTCTGGTAGCGGCAAGGGTTACGGCTTCACGCAGCTTCACGCGAGGATGTCCTTCACCACATGACCATGCACGTCGGTGAGGCGGAAATCGCGCCCGAGATGGCGATAGGTCAGCCGTTCGTGGTCCAGACCCATCAGGTGGAGGATCGTGGCGTGGAAATCATGGACGTGAACCGGGTTCTCGGTGACACGGATGCCGTAGTCGTCGGTGGCGCCGTAGGTGATACCGCATTTGACTCCGCCGCCGGCCAACCAGGAAGTAAAGGCCGAGATCTGGTGCGACCGCCCCTTGCCTCCAGACCCGTCCACGAAGGGCGGCCGGCCAAACTCGCTGGTCAGCACGACCAGCGTTTCCTGCAGCATGCCGCGGGCCTTGAGGTCCCTGAGAAGAGCGGCGATGGGCTGATCGGCGCTCTTGGCCCTCGGGCCATGCGCCTTCATGTCCTCATGCGAATCCCAGGTATCGTACATCCCACCGCCGCGTTCGATCAGCTCGACGAAGCGCACCCCGCGTTCGACCAGCCGTCGGGCGGCGAGGCATTGCCAGGCGAAGTTCCCGGTTTGCCCTCGTTGCAGGCCGTATAGTTTGAGCGTTGCCTCGGTTTCCTGGGAGAGGTCGAAGACCTCGGGCGCTTCGCGCTGCATGCCGAACGCCGTCTCGAAGGACCGGATACGCGCGGCGAGCGCGGCATCGCCGTCCCGGTCGGCCAGGTGCGCGCGGTTATACGCTTCCAGCAGCTTCAGCTCCGCTGGCTGCACGCGGGTCGAGGTTCCCTGCGGCTTGATGTTGGGGATCGGGTTCGAGCCGGACGCCACCCGCGTTCCCTGGTGAGCGCCGGGCAGGAAATCCGCGGACCAGACCTGCTCCCCGCCGAATGACAGGTGCGGCGCGATAACCATGAATGACGGGAGGTTGTGATTGAACGTCCCCAATCCGTAGCTCACCCAGGAGCCCAGGCTTGGCCTTGTAAACGTGACTGAGCCAGTGTGCATGCCGAGCGTGGCCTGCGTGTGGTCGCGGTGGTCCGTGTTTAGAGAGCGGATGATGCAGAGATCGTCCACGCACTCCGCCATGTGCGGGAAGAGGTCGCTCACCTCCGTGCCGCACTTGCCGCGCGGCTTGAATTCCCACAGGGGCCGCAGCAAGCGCAGCTTCTTCCCCTGAGCGCCATCCACGGCCGCCTCCTTGCCGGCATCGGCAAAGAGCTTCGGCTTGGGGTCGAACGAATCGAGGTGGGAGAGGCCGCCGGACAGGAAGATGAAAATGACCTGCTTCGCCTTGGCGGGAAAGTGCGGCGCCCGCGGGGCCAAGGGGTCCGGGGTGGACTTCTGGTGCTCCTCGTCAGCCAGGAGCTGGGCGATCAGGCCGGGCATGAGCGAAGACCCTGCAACCAAGGACTGAATTACTTGGCGGCGTGTGCAACCACTGGTCGAATGAGCCTTTGTCATGAACATCCCCTTCATCAATCCACAAAGATGAACTCATTGCTGCTCAAGAGCACGCGCACGTAGCTTGCCCAGGCCGCCCGCTCCTGCTTGTCCGGGGGGAGGTCCAGCTCCTTGTGGACCTGCCGCAAATAGCTTTCTCCCAGTCGGGACTCTTCCGGCGTCGGCGGGCGGCCGAACGCGAGCCGGTGCGCCCGCTCGATGCGGCGGGTGTCTTCTCGCTCGGCCTGGCACAACCGATCGGCGAATTTCGCGGCCAGTTCATGCACGAAGGGATCGTTCATCATGAACAGCGCCTGGATCGAGGTGGTGCTCATCAATCGGCTGGCTGTGCTCGCATTGGCGTCGGGGCCGTCGAAGAGTGCCAGGTACGGATGCTTTTGCAGGCGTTGCTGGATGAGATAGACGCTGCGGCCGTTGGTCGGGTAGACCTGCCGGAAGGGGGAAGCCTTGCTGAAGTTCCATGAGCTCTGGGCCGGAATGGGGTGGGGACCGGGCATGGTCCGGTCGAGGGCGTTGCTCACCATCAGCAAGGAATCCCGGATCGCTTCGGCCTCCAGGCGCCGTCGCGGGAACTTCCACAAGAGTTCATTGGTCGGGTCGATCCGGACGTTCTCGGCGCCCGCGACGCTGGCCAGCTGGTAGGTCCGCGAGAGCATGATGAGCCGGTGCATCGCCTTGACCGACCAGCCGTTCTGGGCAAAGTGGCCGGCGAGAAAATCGAGCAGTTCTGGGTGCGTCGGCGGCAACCCTTGCTTGCCGAAGTAGCTCGGGGTCTGGACGATGCCCTTGCCGAAATGATATTGCCAGATGCGGTTGACCATGACGCGCGCCGTCAGCGGGTTAGCCGGGCTGGTCAGCCACTGGGCCAACTCCAGTCGGCCGCTCCGGGTCTGGCGGTCGCGCAATTCCTGGCCGCCGAGGACTTGCAGGAAACGCCGGGGCACCTCCGGCCCGAGCTGATACGGGTTGCCCTTGACGTGAACGCAGGCGTTGGCTGGCGTCCCCTCGGAGACCGCATAGGCGTCGTCGATCAGGGGGCGCTGCTTGGCCAGGGCCTCGCGCCGCTTGCTGGCCTCGCCGTAGGCGCTCCGTAATTGCTCGATGCTCCGGCCCGCCAAGGCGCTGTCGACCGAGGCGGGCTGCACGACCGCCATTTCTTTCTCCTTCGCCCGGATTGCCGCCGCGAGGGGTTCGATCTCGGCGTCCAGCGCGGCCACTTTTTCCCGGAACGAGCCCAGGAAGGCAACCACCTGCTCAGGCGGCAGCAGGGGCACGAAGTCCTTCTGGAACTTTACCTTGTCGGAACCCGCATAAGGATAGCGCGTGCTCTGAAAGATGCCATAGAGGGCGTAGTAGTCCTCCGTTGGGATGGGGTCGAACTTGTGGTCGTGGCAGCGGGCGCAGCTGAAAGTCAATCCCAGCACGGAACGTCCGAGGACGTCGAGCGTGTCCTCGATAGTCAGGTGATGGTCTACGCTCGCCTCTTCGCCGAACCGGCGGGCGATCGCGATGAAGCCGGTGGCGATGATCCGTTCGTACTTCTCCGCTTCGTTCCGGCTGGGCATGAGGTCGCCGGCAATTTGCTCCTGGATGAACTGATCGTAAGGCTTGTCCTGGTTGAAGGCGTGGATCACGTAGTTGCGATAGCGGTGGGCCTGCGGGATCGGGTAGTCCGCGCTGTCGCCCGCGGTGTCGGAGTAGCGGACTACGTCCAGCCAGTGACGCCCCCAGCGCTCGCCGTAGTGCGGGGAGGCCAGCAGCCGTTCAACTACCTTCCGGTAGGCATCGGCCGAGTCGTCGGCGAGGAAGGTTTCGATCTCTTCTGGCGTCGGCGGGAGGCCGATCAGGTCGAACGTGGCTCGGCGGATCAACGTCCGCTTGTCGGCGTCGACCACAGGATTCAGGCCCTTTTCTTCGAGCCGGGCCAGGATAAAGGAATCGACCGCGTTTCGGGGCCACTCCTTGAGTTTCACGACCGGAAGCGGAGGCTGGCGCGGGGGCTGGAACGACCAGAACCGGCGCGCCGCGGCAAAGTCGATGGCCGGCGGCGCCGGCGCGGGGGTTTTGATTTGCGTTCTCGGGTCCGGGGCGCCCATCTTGACCCAGGTTTCCAGATCGGCGACCTGCACAGTAGCAAGCTTGCTCTTGGGCGGCATCTGCAGTTCCTTGTCGCCATAGCGAACGGCCTTGATCAGCAGACTCTTGTCCGGGTCCCCGGCCACCACGGCGGGACCGGATGCGCCGCCTAGGACCAGACCCTCGCGCGAGTCCAGGACCAAGCCGCCCTTGGCGCTTTTCGCTTCGGTACTGTGGCACTTGTAACAGTGCTCGACGAGAACGGGGCGTATCTTCTTCTCGAAGAATTCGAGCTGCTCGACTTGCGGGAGCGAGGAAGGCTGGACGAGAGGGGCTTTCGGGAGATTGCCTCCTTTCCAGCCGGCAAACATCGGCACGGGGTAAACCTTGGTGTCGCGGATGTGGAAGGCCAAGCCCGGCGGGCCAGACTGAGTGATCGCATCGGCCGCGGCAGCGGTGGCGCTGAGGATTTCCTTGCCGTTGTGGAAGCCTTTGAGCGTGTTTCCGCGCACCTCGATCCGGATGGTATCTCCCGGGCCGGGACCGGCCTTCACCGGTAAGCTCGCCAGGATGCGGGTCCGCTCACGGGGAACCCCGTCGAATTCGATCTCCCACCTGCCGGGGTCCGGATTGTAGCAGAAACCATAGCGGGCACCGTCGCTCTGCCGCCGCCGGACAAAGACCTGCTGCATGCTGCCGGCATCCCGGCCTTGCGCCAAAACGGCCTCGCTGAACTGGTCGGCCCCGAAGTTTGGAGCACTGCGGGTGAGGATGCCGATGCCCTTGGACCTGAGCACCAGGTCGCCCTTCACGATGCCCACTTCCCCGTTGTGGACTGTCCAGTCGGCCCCCAGCGACGCGCGCTCGAAATCGTCGTCGGCAGAGTCAGGGGCTGCGGCGGAGCCCGAAGCCCCGGGCGAAACGGCGCCGAGCGCGGACAACACCAGAAGCAGAAAGACCAGCGTGCGCGGATTCATGGTTCATTCCTCGTGCCGGTGTTCCTAAGCGTGCCTCAGCTTGACGACGCTGAAATGTCAAGCAGGGCGTCAGCCCTTTGAGCACTGACGCCCCTCGGTTGCTGAGCTGTTCCTGTCACGACCCGGTCTTGGAGGCCTTGTAGCCGGCCTTGCCAGCGGCCTCGATCAGCGCCTTCAAGTCCGGCTCCTTGTCCTCGTAATCCACTCGGACCGGTGATGGCCCCGACGACTTGCGGTCGATAACTACCATTTTGACCCCGGGCACAGCGCTCAGTGCCGCCCGGATCTTGATGCTGTCATTCACGTCCTTGACGCCCTCGAAGGCCAGTTCGATCGATTTGCGCTCCACCGCCGGGGCCGGGGGCTTCTTGTCTTCGGTCTTGGGCTTGACCGCCACCGGCGCATCGCCGCTTTCGGCATACACCTTCAGGAAAGCGAGATAGGCGTTGTAGCAGGGGTCGCCCTTCTTGATTTTCTGGCCGCCGCCATGCTCGACGTCGATGGCCAGCGGCTTCTGCAGGAGGAGGCTCTTTTCGGGCTGCTTGGGATCGATCAGCTTGTTCGCAGCCAGGTACTTCATGGTGCTGGCCGCGTCTCGTTGAATCCAGTTCATTTTCTGGCCGTACTTGGCGACGAACTTGGGGTTGTTCTTGCCCCCCGGCATGTGACAGTCATTGCAGCGGTTACGCTCCGCCCAGACGGTGGAGGTAAAGGTGGCCAGCACTTTGTCAGTCTGGGCGACCTGCTCCACCGCGGCGATGAACTCAAGCCGTTCCTGGTCCGCCTCGGCCGCTTCGAGCCGCGGGGCGTTGCGCAGCCGCGGATCATCGCAGCAAGACTTGATCCAGGCGGCGAAGGCCTCGTATTCAGCCTTGCGGAGCTTGGCGTGAATCAGGGCGGCTCCTTCGTTTTCGTCCACTGCGCCGCGGCGGATTAGCCCAAGGATCTTGGACTCGGCCGGTTTGTCCAGGTCGATCAAGCCCTTGTCCCGCAACGAGCGGAAGGTCTTCTCGTGCGACGGCAAGATGTAATTCTTCAGGTCCACCTCGGACAGGTGGCACTGCACGCAGCTGGAGGGGTTGGGCGAGTTGAAGATCGGCATGATCCGATCCTCGAAGATCTGTCGCGGCGTCGCGGGAGCTTGGGCGGGCGTTTCTCCGCCAGCCAGCGAAGAAAGCAACGGTACGGCCACCAGCAATACCATGCTGCAAGCCGCCAGGAGAAGCAGTCTGTTCAGGGACGAGTGAACGGTGAACATGGTGATGGCCTCGTCAGGGTAATGGACCAAGCTGCGCGAACCGCTAATGCTCCGACTTGTGCTTGTCGGCGGACGGGGCGACGTGGCTAATTCCCTCCAGGGCGCCGCCGCCCAGGAGCTTCCAGTGATGGTCGTTGGGATCTGCCGGGTTGAGCCGCTCCAGGTAAATGGTGCAGCGCGCGGCCGGCAGGCCCTGTTTCTCTTCCGATGAAGCAACCATGAGGGCCTCAGCGAAGGAGTGGCCGGTTGTATTCTTGTAAACGTGCAGGATCTCCACTCGCTCCCAGCGCTGCTTGTCGGCCATCGTCGTGGGACCGCGCCGCTGGACGCGCAGCACCACCGGGGCTCGTGCCCAGCGGCCCGGATCGACGTATTCCGGCAACGCGATCGCTTGAGTGGCGCTGGTCGCGGAATGGTCCAGCGTCCGGTAAGCCAGGACGCCGGCACCGCCGGCGACTAGTCCGGCGGCGACGACCGCGGCCGCGACGAGCTTGATCTTGGCGATGTACATGGCGTGCAGGACGCCTTGTGCCGCGCTGGCTGCTTTGGCGGAGACGACCGCGCCGGCAGCCTGGCCGGCCGTGAACCAGCAGGCGCCCTTGACCGTGCCGTCCAGCAAGAGATCGGAAGAGCACAC
>JAGVLI010000865.1 GCA_020054355.1 Planctomycetales bacterium
GGCGCGGGCGCAGCTTGGCCGGCAACGGCAGCCAGTCGGGCAACGGCAAGGCACTACCCATTTCCTTCTGCATGGCGGCGCGGGCGACATGGACCGCGTCGCGCAGCTGGCCGACCCGCTCGGACAGATCGACGCCGAAGACCACCTCGGCGATGATCTCCATCGCCAGTTCGTTCATCTCGGCCGCCAGGTCGAAGGATGCTTCAGGCTGCCAGCGTTCGACGCGGCGCAGGGTCCGCTCGACCACGACCTGGGCGTAAGCCTCCAGGTGCCGGGAGTGAAAGCTGCCCTGCACGAAGGGGCGATGTCGCGCCCAGGTGCCGCCGTCCGAGACGACCAGCCCTTCCCCTTCGATCTTGCGCAAAGCCTGCATCTGCCGGTGCAGCTTGCGAAAGCTCTTGACCTTGGTGGTCAGCACTTCGCGGATGAGTTCCGGCCGGTTCACGAAATAGACGCGCACCCAGCCGACCTGCACGCAGGCGAAATCGCCGTGTTCGCGGGCCACGTCGATGGCGAAGCCGAGCGGATCGGTCTTGAAGGGGTAGTGAAAACTGAGGCCGAACCGGCCGTCGCGCGGGCCGGGCGGATAAGTTCCATTCATCCTGTGGGTACCTGGGGCCGAAACCGTCCGCCCGGACGCACCGCACTTCCGGCGCGCCGCCTGGCCCATGTACCGTTTGTCCGTCCGGCTTTCCAGTCGGAACCAGGGATGCCGTAACGCTTGTGCGAAGCGTCGCGAACCGCCGATCTAGCGCAGCTTGCCGCGCACGAATCTCCGGTGCGTTCATTCCGTTCGGTAACGAGGCTGCCCAATTTCCGTCGGTCGCCAGGCTTATCGTTGCATCGCACCGGCCGCTGCTCCCGACAATTAGACAGTTGGCGGAGGCCCGTACAATCGTGGGGGAGTGTGTTCGTCGCCGCCCGGCGACCATCCTGCACCAGCGAAACGTGGCCCCTGGCAATTCATCCGGAGCAAACTACATGAGAATGAGCACCTTCGTTCTCGTCGCTGGCGTTTCCCTGGCAGGCATCGCTTGCTCGGCTCCGCTGCATGCGGAACCGCTGGTCACCAAGGTCGGCATCGGCACGTTCATTCATCCGATCCAGGAACCGGCCGCGGTCCCCATGCCGAGCTGCTACGACCAGGGCGACTGCCAGTGCCGTAAGGAACACGTTTACATCTTCGGCGTCAACGGGCTGAACCCGCTCTGCCTGGGCAACTTCAACGGCATGATGGGCTATTTCCGCAAGCAGGGGTTCGAGAACTGCTACTTCGGCCAGCTCTACACCAGCCACTGGTTCGCGGACAAGATTCGCGAAATCCGGCACTCGGACCCCGAAGCGCGCATCGCCCTGATCGGCTTCAGCCTGGGGGCCAACTACGTGCAGGCCATCGCGAACAATCTCGCGAAGGACGGTGTGAAGGTCGAGCTGGTCGTTTACCTGGTCGGCGACTTCGTCGGCAACTCGGCCGCCAGCAAACCCGACAACGTCGTCCGAGTGGTGAACGTGCGGGCGAAGGGCATCGTCCTGGCGGGCGGCGACCTGCTCTGCGACGGCAGCGACATCGAAGGAGCGAGCAATCACCGCATTGGCTGCCGGCACATCCTGGCGCCCAGCCGGCGCGAGACGTTGGAGCTGCTCACCAAGGAATTGCTGATGCTGGCGTGTTTTCGGGATGGGGCGCCGGCGCAGTGAGAAAATCACAGTCCGAAACTCCACGCGGCGCAAACCGCGATGAAGAGGACAAAGCCGGCCAGCGCCACGGTGGACAGTACCAGGAACACGACGAACCGCTCGTTGTCGGCAACCCACTTCCGCCTGACGATGTAACTCTTGGCATGCGATTCCTTCAGCCGGCTCAGGTCGGCTTCGTTGTCGCTCTCGATTTGCGGATTAGCCGTAATGGCCGCCAGTTCGGGCGATCCAGTTCTCTTCTCGTCCGAATGCGGCGCGGGTGGAAACATCTCGGGAGTGAAGCGAACCTGACATTTGGGGCAAATGCACGTCTCCGCGCCATCGCCCGGCAGTTGCAGTCTCGTCTGGCAAGCCGGGCAGTTGACTTCGAGATTCATGGCGACGGCTCCGACAGTACACCGAATACCGGACCCGAATCACAGCTTACTGCTTTGCCAAAAGCAAATCCAAAGCCCAGCAGCCCCTGGGATGCGATTCCTCGCGCTGGAAATGTTCGGCCAATTCAGCATGGCCCGCGTCGAGTAAGGCATCATGCAGGATCAGGCGAACGTTGGCGCCGTCGTATAGTTGCTGCGCCAGATCGACGATAAGCGATGGCCAGGTGGCGGGAGCGGGGTACGCCTGGAAGGGATAGCCGATCTCTTGAACTTCAGTCAATAATTCTGACAAGGACCGTTCGGGGTTTAGCTCCCGGATGATTTCATCAGTCAACGGTCGATGTTCAAATACCGACCGGATGGCATCAAGACTGAACGTTGGCCCCGTCCCCGAATAGTCTCCCTCCGCCCAGCGCTGATAGGTCTCGGGGCGGCCATCGTACGCAGAGAGTAAGAACTCGGAGCCGTCAGGGTCATGACGGTGATGGTCGGGAAAGTTGATGTTCCCACGATACCAACAGCGATCCGAATGTCTGCGCCAGACACAGAAGGTGGTAGCCCGCCACCAGTCCGAGTGGACAGCAGCAAGGCAATCCTTGAAGTCTTCGGGTACTTCAGAGAGCACACCTGGGAACACCTGGACTGGATCGCTGGCATAAGGGCTCATCGGGTACTCATGGGCAAAGCCCCGGATGACGCAGCCAACATGCCCAAAGATCGCATGCACGTCATCGCCTGAGCCATTTCGCATGTAGCCAATGGCAATGCCGCCGAAATTTTCAGTCGGGGCCTGGAAGGAATAGTAGCGAAATTGCCACTCCGGCATGATGATCGCGTCGAGCAGCGCCATCGACTGAAACGCCAATCGGAGCCGCTGGACATCCGGCAGCAAGCGCAAATCACGAGTAGAGATCATGGGTATTCGGCTTTGAAGTCATGATCGCGGTTGTACTGGCAATCCAGTCGCCAGCGGCCGCGCGAAGCTGAGTTCGTGGCCGTCCGGATCGGCGAGGTGGAAATAGCGCTCTCCCCAGGGCGCGTCGCGCGGCGGCGCTTCCGGCTGCAATCCCAGGGCGATGACTTTTTCGTACATCGCATCCACATCCGCGATATGGAAGATCACCCGGCCCCACCATTTCCATCGTTGTTCCTGCGGCTGATCGAGCAGGTTTACATAATTCGTGCCGATCTTGAAGCTGCTGAGCGTCGCGGTCTCGCCGCCGTAATGCAGCACGAATCCCAGCGAGGTGTAAAAACGGACGGCGCGAGCCATGTCGTGGGTGGCCAGTGTGATCGCGCTCAGGGATTCGATGGCGGAGGACATGGAGGTTACTTTGGGTTGGGACTGCTAAACCGCAACCGGGGCGGCTACCGTCCGGTCAGGGCCTGGATCGCGCCGACCAGGAAGACGTTTGAGGCCAGCACCAGCAGCAGCGACAGCACCACGCCGCGCGTCGCCGCCTGGCCGACGCCTTCGGTGCCGCCGTCGGCCGTCATGCCGAACCAGCAGCCGGTGACGCCGATCAGG